>JBAZHQ010000162.1:0-9188 GCA_041652235.1 Opitutaceae bacterium
AAGGGTTGTCCCACGTGATGGAGAGGAAGTCCGAAGCGGGCCAGGGCCGCAGGATTGGCCAGGACGAGATGGTCCCGTTTGTCGACGACGAAGACCGGGTCGGTCATGCGCTCGAACAGCGTGCGGGTGGCCACCGGCTCCACATCCATAAGGCCCCTGCGCAGCATATTCCATCCAAGCAGAATGCCCGTCACCACGAAGCCCACCGGAGTAGAATCGACATAGAAGAACGGGCCGATTTGGAGCGTATCGGCTATGCTGAACAGCCAGGGACAGGCCGCGGCCAGGAGCATGACCTGACTCTGATGTCGGAAGGTCCCGGTGGAGATCCAGGCATGCCGGATGAGCATGACGGTGGAAGAGACCATGAGCCCGTAGCCGAACGCCACGTTGATCCAATACCAGAAACCCCTTTCGTATATGACATAGGAATACCCGTCTATATGGAGGAGATGAAGGTCCGACCACACCAGGCCGTGTCTCGGGTTTGTGAAGACAAGCAGCAGCGTGATTCCCGCGACGAGTTCCAGGCTGCGGTGCAGCCATAGGGGCGGATCGTTGCTTTCGAAGGAATAGGAGTAAGCGTACCTCCAGAAGAAAAGAGGCGTGAGAACAATCCCGATGTAGCCGATCTGCGAGAAGATCATTTTCGCAGGGAGCGTCGCCGCGAGGATTCCCAGGGCGCCCATCACGGACCACCACATCGCGGCAACCAGCATGCCCAGAACCCAGATTCCGCTTGAGGTATCCTTGCGCCGCCGCCATGCGAACCAGGATGCAATGCCGGCGGATATCGCGGCCAGAAGCTGCGGCAATGCTAGCGGGTTGGATTGCCAGAACGACATCACGGATGAAGTCCTAAAATAACCGTGCGCCATGTGAACGCACGGTAAAATCCTTGCGGGACGCGTAGTAACGCTACTTAGCCCGCACCCGTGACAACGCGGATGCCGCCGCGGCAGGATGGATCCGGATCAGAGGCGAAGGAAGTCGATCGCAGCCTGCAGTTTCCGCTGCACCTTGGGAATGATCGAATCGAGCTGCTGGCCGCCCGGAGAGAGATGGGGCCGGTTCTTGACTCCGAAGACGGACTTAATCGCCGGGGCGCCCAGCTCGTGGGATAGGCACACGGCGAGCTGCAGATGGCTGGCATTGGTCTCGAATGCTCCCGCATCCTTGGGTCTGTCGTACCAGCGGATAGGCTCGTAGATCTCCTTGGGGAAGCCCCAGAAATCCAAGGCGAGCGCAGTGGCTTCCATGTGGGTGAAGGCAGAAAGTTTTCGCTCCATCTCCAGTTGTCGCGCAAGATTGCGGACCGGAATTCTGGCGCCTGGGATCTGGGCGCAATGCCAGTCGAGCAGAAACATGCCGATCATGTGCAGCAACCCGATCGTATAGGCCATCCCGAGGTCTCCATTATCCTCCAGGGCGAACTCCTCCATGAAGCAGGCAGTGGCGACGGCGCGCTGCCAGGTGGCATCCGCGGATTCCTCGTAAACTTGGAACCGGCTGCAGAAACCGCTGCGAAATGCGACCACCACCGCGATGCGATACACTTGGGCGAAACCGAGGCAGCCCACCGCTTCGCTCACGTTCGTGACATCGGTCCCGTGATGAATGGCGGCCGACTTGCAGGCCGCGATCAGCCGGGTGGTGAGCGCGGGATCGTGCCGGATCACTTCGATGACATCATCCGGATCCATATTGGGATCATTCACCAGCACCGCCAGCTTGGGAATGATGCGGGGGGCGCTGGAAAGGTGGTGAAGCTCAAATTCCAGTGAATCTCGTGTGAACGCGGACGGCATGAAGAAAGGGGGCGATTAATTGGTCCAATCTACTATCGGCGCAGGTTTGTGCACATGAACTTAAAATTCCGAGCTAATATCAATCTCCTTGAAAAAGGATCTGGTGAAAAATGTCCAGGCCGAGTCACAATTTTTTCACTACAAACGGAGCTGGACAAACCGGGAAACGCGGCCCCGCCGCTCTGACAGGGCCGCGTCCAGTGCGGGTCCGCGCGGATCAGGCGCACACCCAAACACTGAACACGGAAGGATTGCAAAAGTCGCAGGGTGCGAATCTCTGCAAACATTAAGTGCCTATCGACCCGTCATTTGGCCGAGACCAGCGGGCTGAGATCGATCATGCCGGTGTTCGCGGTATTGAATTCGACTTTGTCTTCGCCGCTATAAGACCTTAGGTGGGTCACAATGCGATATGGCACGGCATGATTCGACGCACCGGCGGCCAGCTTGCGCACGTAATCCGCCTTCTCGATATGGAAAGGGACAGACTGTTTGGAGGTCGCCATCTGAGGCAGGCCGATCGGATCGACATTAACAGAACTGCCTACATAGGTGTCATTGAGGTAAAGCTTGTGGATGCCCTGGGAAATACCGATCGAGACGACGTTCTCGTTGGCATAGTCGATGGTGAGGGTTGCCATCATCCCTTGAGGAGAGGGATCGGCGGGCTTGATGTCAGCCACGCTCACGACCACTCCTCCCATCTTGATGGTGGCGCATCCGGAGATGCCGAACAGGGATATGACGACGAAAAGGAAGCTCGTTAGAAAATGCTTCATAGGCGCATCCAAGCAGTTTTTCGCCCCGCGTAAAGCACGCTCGGCGGAGATGGATTCACCGCGGAGGCGCGGAGTTCGCGGAGGAGATTAAACTGCAAAGAAACGAAGAACCAAAGGACACGACTCTTTGCCTGTCCTGAGCTCGTCGAATGGGTCTCTTTGCTTCTTTGCAGTTCAAAATCGAATTTCGCGATCTTCCGCTGCTTCAAGCTAAGATCCAGAATGGAGAGGAGGGATCATTTCTGCTTGTTCCTTTCACATAGTTCCTAGTTCCTTTTCGCATGGCTCCTTCTCTTCTAGTCCTCGCTGCGGGTATGGGTTCGCGATACGGCGGCCTCAAGCAGCTCGATCCGGTGGGCCCGTCCGGAGAAACCATGCTGGACTATGCCGTTTTCGATGCCGTGAGAGCCGGTTTCGGGAAGGTGGTGTTTGTGATCCGTCGGGACTTCGAGCCGGCCTTCAAGGAGCGGGTCGCCGCGAAATATGCCGGGCGCATCGGCGTCGATTACGTATGCCAATCCCTGGATGCCTTGCCATCGGGCCATGTCCCCGCCGCCGGCAGGGTCAAGCCCTGGGGCACGGGTCATGCGGTGTGGTGCGCACGAGATGCCATTAACGAACCTTTTGCGGCGATCGGAGCCGACGACTTTTTCGGTCGCGACGCTTTCAGCCAGCTCGCGTGTTTTCTTTCCCGGCCCGGAGAGCAGCGATCCCGGAGTTCCGGTGGCGCGGCGCCGGCGGCGTTCGCCATGGTCGGCTACCGCCTGGATCGGACCCTTTCGGAGCACGGCACGGTATCCAGGGGGATTTGCACCGTGGGAGAGAACGGCCTGCTGGAAGCCATTGCCGAGCGGACCGCCATCGATCCCTCCCAGCTCGGGCGCGGCGATCTGCGCGGCGACCAGATCGTGTCGATGAATTGTTTTGGATTCACACCCGCGCTGTTCGGCTCGCTGGACGGGCAGTTGAGCGCGTTTCTGGACGCTCGCGGAGCGGAGCCCGCGGCGGAATTCTATCTCCCTGCCGTAGTATCCACAATGATCGCACGCGGCGAGGCCACGGTGCGGGTGCTGCCCTCGGGCGGGGAGTGGTTCGGGATCACGCATCGCGACGACCGGCCCCGCGTGGTGGCGGCTCTTGCGGCCCTCGTGGCCGGGGGAGAATATCCGGATCGGCTGTTCTGACGGGACGCTGAATGATCGGGAAACTGGAATCCAGAGTTCTTGATTGCCGATAGTTCGACTACGGAAACCAAAGTCCAAAACCCCTGTGATGAACTGCGAAGAAGCGAAGAACCCAAGAACAAGCCGGAATGATTGAGAGAGGTGGTCCAATTTCTCTTTAATCCGATCTTCGATTCTTTGCCTGTCCTGAGCGTGTCGAATGGGCTTCTTTGCAGTTCAACATGTCTCGTCGGGCTGGGGCGAAGCTCCGTTAGGAGTTAGAATGATCCCAGCGTGTCTGGCCTGATTGAGAAAGACGGGGTTTGCGGGCCTGACGGCCTGGCGATCACGGCAAAGAGTTGCCTGGCGGGGGAAGGGAGCTAGGCTGAAGGCAACGATGAGTCTAAGTGCCGAGCTTGTATTTCTTTTCCTTCTGGTGATTGCGAACGGTCTGCTGGCTGCCGCGGAGACTGCCGTGGTCTCCTCGCGCAAGGGTCCGCTGCGGAAGGCCGCCAAGAGCGGGCTCCGTGGCGCCGCCCAGGCGCTTGCGCTCAGCGAAAATCCATCGCGCTTTTTGTCGCTCGTGCAGTTCTGGCTCACCCTGAGCGGCACGATCGCAGGCGTGTTGGGCGGCGCGGAGATCGCCCCGAGTTTCCAGCGCATCCTCTGCTCCTGGGGCATGGCCGAGGAGTGGGCTGTCGGAATCTCCTATGTGTGCGCCGTGATCGGGCTGGCGGCGTTCATCTTTCTTTTCGGCGAGATGGTGCCCAAGCGCATCGCCGCCTCGCATCCGGAGAAAACGGCCGCCCGTCTGGCGGGAACGGTGAGGGTGCTCGCATGGCTGGCAGGGCCGTTGCTGGGCGTGTTCGGCCATGTTGCGGACCGATTCGCAAAGCTGGTAGGCGCCAAGCCGCGCTCCGCGGCGGATGCCATCGGGGAGGATGAAGTGAGGGCGCTTGTCGAACAGGGCCTGCATGCGGGCGTCTTCCACAGGGCCGAGAAGGAGATGGTGGACCGTGTGCTGGCGCTCGATCACGTCTCCGCCACCTCGATCATGACTCCGCGGCCCAAGATCGTTTTCCTGAACATCGACGATCCCGACGAGGTGAACTGGCGAAAGATCGTGGCGAGCGGGCATTCCTATTTCCCGGTGTTCCAGGGCAACCGGGACCAGGTGGTCGGCATGGTGGCGGTGAAGGCGATCTGGGCGAATTCCGCCATCGGGCTTCCCGCCAAATTGCGCGATCTCGTCACCCCTCATCTGGCGGTGCCGGAGCGCATGATGGCGATCCAGCTTCTGGAGCAGTTCAAGAAATCCGGGAAGCACATGGCGATTGTGGTGGACGAGTTTGGCGCGGTGAAAGGACTTCTCACGCTGCTCGATGTACTCGAGGCCATCGTGGGCGATATTCCCGATGCCCGTCACCGTGTGCAGCCTTCCGCTCGAAAGAGGGGGGAGGGGACCTGGCTTGTGGATGCCATGATCGCCTCTTCGGATCTCCGGGCGCTTCTCAAACTCGAACAACCGCTTCCCAAGGAAGACTCGGGTGAGTACCAGACTCTGGGCGGATTTGTAGTGGTCCAGCTTGGCAGGATTCCTCGCGAGGGAGATATCTTCGACTGGGCGGGCTGGCGCTTCGAAGTGATCGATATGGACCGTTTGCGCGTCGACAAGGTGCTGATTTCCCGCGCACCCGTTCCGCCGCAACCGAGCGGGCAGCCGGCTTAGGCGCGGGATTCACTGCAGGATTTCACCGCGGAGGCGCGGAGTTCGCGAGATAGGTTTTGAACTGCAAAGAAGCGAAGAAGCGAAGATCGGATTCCTTTGATTCTTCGTTTCTTGGCAGTGCAATTTCCTCCGTGCGCTCCGCGCTTCCGCGGTGAGATCCTCATATTATATGGGGATCATGCGCGGCCCAGTTTGGAGAGGACGATCGAAACGGCGGCGACGGCGGCCGTCTCCGTGCGCAGCACGCGCGGGCCAAGATGCACGAAGCTGAAGGCATGGTTTGCAAGCAAGACGCGCTCATCTTTCGACCAGCCGCGTTCCGAACCGAGGGCGAGCACGATCTTGCCGTCGCGAACCGCCACCTGCCCGAGGGCGGAAGGGGATTCGTAGTTGTCCAAGGCCAGGCGCATGCAATCCGCTGGAATCCGGGCGATCTCATCCTGCAGGCTTTGCTCCCAGGTGATGACAGGCAGGCGAGTGCAGAAAGCCTGCTCCGCGCCTGAGATCGCGATGCGGCGCCACTCCCCGGACGACCATAGGGTGCTTTGTGCGTAGCCGGGTTCGCCCCTGGCGCTGGTGAAGAAATGAATAGCCTCGACGCCCAAGGTCGTGGCTTCGAGGAGGATTTTACGGACTGTCTGAGGCCGGGGCAGTCCCACAAGCAGGCTCACGGGCGAGAGCGGGGGCGGAGCTTCACCCCAGGCAAAGCACAGGTGGAGGCCGGCTTCGTCGATCCCCGTGAGTGTGCCCTTTCCCCTGGGCCCGTCGATCAGGCCTGCGTCGAAACTGTCGCCGGGCTGGCGGCGCAGCACCTTGAGGATATGCTGTGCCCGCGGATCCTGGCGGGGAAGCAAGGGACCGGTCTCCTGCGGCGTGAAAAGGATCAGGTTCATGCCGCCCGGTTCAGGCGAGGATGCGATCGATGGCGGCACTCTCGTCCTGGGAGAAAGCGAGGTTATTTATTGCAAGGATGTTCTCCTCGATCTGGGACACCTTGCTGGCGCCGATCAGGGCATAATCGTTGCCGGGGATGCGCACGGACCAGGCGAGGGCCATTTGCGCAAGCGACTGGCCGCGGGCGCGGGCGATGGCGTCCAGCCTGCGAATCCTTGCGAGCTTCTCCTCGGTAATGTCGGCCGCCTTGAGGAAGCGGGGATCGCGTGCGGCGCGAGAATCGGCGGACAGCCCGGAGAGGTAACGGTTGGTGAGCAGGCCTTGGGCGAGGGGGCAGAATGCGATTCCTCCCACGCCTTCGCCAGCGAGGGTCGGGAAGAGGGATGCCTCGGGGTCGCGGCGGAACATGCTGTAATTATGCTGGTGTATGAGGCAGGGGGCTCCCATGTCGCGCAGCATGGCGATGGCCTTCGCGGCGAGTTCGCCGTTGTTGTAATTGGAAAGCCCCGCGTAGAGGGCTTTCCCCGAGCGGACCGCGTGAGCGAGCGCCCCCATGGTTTCCTCGAGGGGCGTTTCAGGATCGGGGCGGTGGTGATAAAAGATATCGACGTAATCGAGCCCCATGCGTTTCAGGCTCTGGTCAAGGCTGGTGAGAAGATATTTGCGCGAACCGAAGTTTCCGTAGGGCCCGGGCCACATGTCGTAGCCCGCCTTGGTGGCGATGACCATTTCGCAGCGATGGGGCTGGAGCCCGTCACGCAGGATCTTGCCGAAAGCGGTTTCCGCGGACCCCGGAGGAGGGCCGTAGTTGTTGGCGAGATCGAAGTGCGTGATGCCGAGGTCAAAGGCCTTCAGCGTCATGCCCCGGCAGACATCGAAATCGGAGCTTGCGCCGAAATTATGCCAGAAACCGAGGGCGATGACCGGCAGCTTCAGTCCGCTGCGTCCACAACGGCGGAAAAGGGAAGCCTGCTCATACCTGGCAGGAGAGGGTGTATATGCCATGATGATTCCGGGGGGGGGTGGAAATGACGGACGGGGCCTCCGACTGCTTAAGTTTCCCACCAAACGATGCGGGTGCACTGGTCGCAGGTGGCCAGCTTGCCGTCTTTGCCGCGGCAGGCCGACTCGACTTCACTGGAGACCTTCAGATGGCAGCCGCCGCATTTGCCCCCGTTTACCGGCACGCATGCCGGGAAGCTGCGCTTGGAAATGCGATCATAGAGTTGAAGCGCCGGTTCGTCGAGGGGCTGGCGGGCTTCGATCAGCCTGGCTTGGGCTTCGATCAGTTCCTGTTTCACGCTGGCTTCGCGCTCGTGAAACGTGCGGATGCGCCCCTGATAACTGCTGATATTCTCCTTTAGGACGGCCTCGGCTGTGACAAAGCGCTTCTTCGCCTCATCGATCGCGTACATGATCGCCAGTTCCTGTTCCTCCAACTGGCCGATCTGGGCCTGGACGGTTTCAATCTCATGGCCCAGAGCCCTATACTCGTCGTTCTTCCGAACCTCGAGCTGCTGGGTGCGATATCTGGCGGCGTGTTGTTCGGCGGAGCCTATTTCGGTCTCAAGCACCTTCTTTTTTGTCTCCAAGTCCTTCATTTCGGAGCGGGACGATTCGATGGCTGCCTTCTCAGAGGCTATCTTCGCCTCAACTGCTGCGACTTCTCGCGGCAGTATTAGAAGCTGGGCTTCGAGATCGCGGCGACATTTGTCGCGGTCTTGCAGGATCAGGAGCTTCTCAACGACCGGAATGGGCATGCAGATGCGCTAAGGGTTCGATGTGCCGCACACAAAACAAAAGAAGAAGGGAGCCGGGAATGAGAGGCCGCCCCTATTCTGTCCGACGGTCCGACCGAGGCGACTCCATCGCCACAGAGGCCGCTTTGCGGCCACCGAGGCGCAGCAGCGCCACCGTCCGACCGTCCTGCTTCCGGCTTCTGGCCTCTTTGGCTCGAGGCCCTCAGATGTAATACATCTCTTCCGGAGCCTTTGCGACCAGCTTGTCGAGCGTGTAGGTGGCAAGCTTATGTTCGAGCGCTATCCTCACTTCAGTCCACACTTGGTTAAGGCGGCGGCTGGAGTGGCCCTTGCTGTCGTCGTTGGCATCGAGCACATCGCCCTCGACGAGTTTTACGATATCCAACAAAGTAATCTGTTCCGGAGCCCGTGCGAGGGCATAGCCGCCTTGTTTGCCGCGACGGCTGCAAATCAACCCACCATCACGCAACTCCGAAAGAATCTGCGCGAGGTAGTTTGCGGGCACCGACTCCGCTTGGGCAAGCGACTCGACATGCGCGAGTTCCCCAGTGCCATGGAGGCGTGCGATTTGAGCTAGAACACGACAGGCGTAACTTACTTTTACTGAGAGCTTCACTGAAGAAACAATGTAGCCGATGGTGAGGAACTGCAAACAAGTTTTATCTAATTGGAGAACAACGGATAGATAATTGCCGTGGCAGGAGGAGGATTGATGACGAAAGTGCCTTGTGGAAAGGAGAAAAGAGGATGATTTTTATATGAAGAAAACCCTCGCAACCAGGCTCGTTTTTCGGTGCATTAAGGCACTCATTTTTTCACTCGAATTCCACATTACATGCCTGACTCTTCTGACGCTCAAAACTTGGCCGCTAACAAAGCTGGAGCCGAAATCTACGATGCTTCGAAAATCCAAAAACTTGAGGGGTTGGAAGGCGTCCGAAAACGCCCGGACATGTACATCGGCGACACGAACGAGAGGGGGTTGCACCACTGCGTTTTTGAGATCGTCGACAACAGTATCGACGAGGCCCTGGCCGGTTTTGCCCACGCGGTTC
>JBAZHQ010000163.1:0-9177 GCA_041652235.1 Opitutaceae bacterium
GCCTGAATCCATGGTTTCGATCGCCTTCGTAGTGCCGTCCGCCAGTGTGATTTGCGTTCCTGCGACCAGGCAGTGCCACACATAGACGATCGGCTTGATGAAGGCCACGCCGTCAGTGGGATCCATATCCGGTTTGTCCGAACACACGATGCTGGACCAGCCGATGCCCTTGCTCGGATCTTGGAAAACCACAGTCACGCGGCAGGTGAAATAGGTCTTGGTATCCGAAGCCCAGAGACTCTTGCCGAAGTTGATGGCCGCGGCATCCGTTGCTGGAATCTTGAAATTGATCTTCTTGGGATCTTTGGGATCCAGCGAGAAATACTTCAGGTAAGGACGGGTCTTATCGACCTTGAGATCGGACATGCCGCCTTCCTTCTTGGCCAGATAGAACTCCAAACTGGGGTTGTTCGAGCCCAACTGGGCGATGGGATATTTAAATGTCATCGAGCCGCTTAGCGGCACGAGCAGGGTGGTGTTCTCCCATTGTCCCTGCCAGAACCAGTAATCGATGTCGGCGGCGCTGACTGCGCGGGCCAGACCGATCACGATAGACTTCAAGTCGCCGGTGGTCCGTCCTTGTCTTTGCGCAGGATCGATGACGGTGGGGTCCGCGGTAGTCTGATATGCCCATTGGGAATTGAGGTAGGAATTTTCCGTGGTCCCATCGGTGTAAGTGATTGTCCACGAGATAAGACCCGAGTTCGTTCCGGTAGTGGGCAACGGCAGAGCTCCATCATGATCGGTCTCGAGCGTGATCGTCTGCTTGTTGAAGGTCATCGCCTGTCCACTGGCAAGAACCGTGGTGGTCTGGCCATTCACATTTACGATATTCAGCCAGAGCGTTGCCGAAGCGATAGGCGATGTGCGGGTAAGCGTCGCCTGCCCGATCGTCAGGCCATCCGAATGTTGGCCGATATAATCAATCAATTGGTTTGGGACGAAATCGCCCAGATTCGGATTCGGCGCGCTCGATATCTCCGTTCGCGTCGCAAGCGAATAAGCAGGCTTCAGTTGCATGACTTTTGCATGGTGTGGGTACCGTTCGGGCGTCATGCCGCTCCTGCTGGCGCAATCCTTGAGAAAACCGGCCTCGGTGGGATCCGATAAATCGAAGTGCATACACTTATTGCCGTGGGCATTGCTCAGGTTTATGACGTGTCGTAGACGGGCTTCTTGCTCTTTGGTCAGAACGTTGTTCATGATTTTGCGTGTTGAGGTTTTATTGGCTGTGTGGTGTCAAGGGCGTGGCGCCCGCTGTATCCACCAAGAAAATATATATTGCCGCGCGGAGAGCGCCCGCGATCGTCTGGATTTCGCACCGTGTATTCTCTGGCCCATGACTCTGGCCAGTCTCTGGCAATGTCACGCCCGACCGCTTGTGCCTGCGATGCGCAGCCGCCGGATCGATAAACCGGGTAAAAGAGGTTTCCTGGCGTTATATAGTTCATTTGCTGTGATTGGTGCGCGGATCACAGCAGCCAGACGTCCTGAAGCTCAGTAAGTTAAGATATCAAAAATTTCGGATGCAAGCTAATTTAGCGCCGCACAGGCAATAAATTTCAGTTTGCTTATATGTAAAGCAAAGTTGCCCCAAGTGAGTGCCGATAATCCGGAGCATACCCCGAATTTATAGCATTGCATTTAAATTAATATGCAATAAAAGCCAGATATTACAGAGGTTTCCCCCATATCTAGCCGGGATATCTGCGGCGCAAAGTCCCGTCGGTTTTCATCTCAGGATTTCAATCGTTTTATGAACTGCGCCTCGAAGATTTCGTAAACAAGCTGGCGCTCCTCGATGAAGACGGCCTCGATCGCCCGATCGGCGGCATAGCTGAAGATGATGCGATGTCGGCCAACGCGAAGCCGGTAGTAGCCTGAAAGACTGCCTTCAAGAGCACGGATATCGCCACGCTCCTGGCGCAGTTCCCCAAGGGCGCGCTTGATGGCATGTCGCGGCTCTGGCGCCAGACGGACGGCAAACTCGATAACCTGAGTCGAAAGGCGAACGACAACGGTCATTCGGGGATGTCGTCGAGGTTGCCAAACTGGGTGCGTCCGGCCTTATGTTCGGCTACCGCGTTCATTGCGGCGGCGTTGCTCGCGATCTCAAGTGTCTCTGCGATCGCGCTCATGCGCACATGGCCGATCACGCAGGCGACCGGTTCGTCATGTCGGGTTACCGTGACCACGTTTCCTTTTTCAGCAGCCTTGACCAAAGCAGGGAAGGTATCCTGACCCTCGCTGATGCTAACGGTAGATTTCATAAAATTACCTGTAACCACTGCGCAGGGAAAGTCAACGCACTTCGGATAACTTGGGCGAACTGCGCACAATATACATTCGCACGATTCGGTCAGTGCATGAATGGAAACGATACTTACTCGTATTTGTCGATACTTTTCTTATGCGTTTGACCGTGTTATGATGACAAACATGGGCAAAACAACAGTCGTTCAATTCAGGGTGAATGCAAACGTACTCGCCGCCGTCGATAATCTTGCAGGTTCATCGAACCTGGACCGCGCGGAGTATTTGAAGCTGTGGATCGGTGCTATCGCACGCTTGAAACGAGAACGTGCGATCGACGCTATTTCTTCAATCCCAAAGGATTACTTTAAAGCTTTGCCCGGGCGACCCTCCGGAGCCGACGACGTACTAACCGGGCTTCCGGAGCGCTCCTAATGACCCGTTCGAGCTGCTCCCATGCAAGGAAGTAGGAGGACCGGCTTGCCCTCCACGCGCCGCCGACGCTTATCCATATGTTAAGCAAAGCTAATTTATTGTCGTCTAGCTTTTCACCATTGATGAAAAGCTCTTCGAGCTCGAACCCGATGCGCGCGGCTGAATGCCATTCGCGGAGCATAGAAACGACTTCCGTGCGTTTGCGTACACTCGGCTTGGTGAAGCGGTAGGACCATTCAGGGACGGGCATTTTCGAGAGTGCCGAGGTTTCCCAACCAAGGCATTGCTTTAAAGGGGAAACACCATTGATGAACGCTATGGCGCTCTGGCCTCTACTCCCGTCGCGGTCTGAACGTGGGCCGTAACGGTGGCACACGGGAGGATGGGAATTTTACGGCCCTTGACCATGATCCAATTGCGGCCCACGCCCTGCAGCTCGCTTTCGTTCTCGGTCAAAACCGTGCCGTCCGACAGGATCACATTGACGCGGCCTTTTGCCATGACGTAGCCGCGTGCGACGATGCCTTGCGTCTCGAACACCGGGTTGTCCGTTCGCTTGGCCAATGGCTGATTCGCCGCCGACTGTGGGGCCTTGGCGGCGATTTGCGCGACCGGCTGAGGGCTTGCCATAGCTTGCGCTTCTTGGCCGCTCTTTTTCGTTTCCGAGACGATCACCGGCCCGACATCGGCGATGGCCTTCTTAGCGGCAACGGCTCCGAGAGTGGGGAGCGCGATGAAGGCGGCGACGATGCCCACGACGGCCACCGCTCCGCCGATAGGAAGAGTCCACCACGGAAGAAGGCCCTTGTTTTGCTTCTCCTCCGGCTTCGAGTGTATCCCAAGAGCTCCTACGGTATTGTAACACCCGGCCACGCCTTTCAAATCGAGTTCGAAGGTCGATTCGGCGAACGGCTTTGAGCTCATGCCGGAGGGCACGCCGTAGAAGGATTTCACGCGGAACACGGGGCGCATTTTCACCGGGCCGATTCGGCGACGAAGCTGATTGCGCACGGAATGCGTCTCTGAGACCAGGCCGCGCAACTGCTTTTCGACATTCTCCATCACCTGGGTGATGAGGAAGATTTCGTCATGCAAGTGACGATGCTGGGAAGCGTAGTAGAGCAGGCCGCGGCCGTTCGTGGCCCATTCCCGGGCGGAAAAGAAGTTGTGCGCCTCGTCGATGAAGTAAGCGCAGGGCTTTTGATGCGCAGGGTCGCCCTTGATCGCCCCGAAGATCGTCTTCATGCGCTCGATGAATTCCGGCCGGGCAATGCGCTTCGACGCGTTTTCCCCGGCGTCCTTGTCGGGTGACCAGGGGAGCACCAAGTCGCCCGAGCGATGCCGGAAGAATTCATAGACTTCCTCGTCGGGGATGACCTTCAAGCGCCCGTCAAGATCGAAGGCGTCCGGGCGGCGCTTGGAGACGTATTCCCGCACGGAGCCGAGTCGTAGCGGAATATTGGTTACAACGAACTTTTCGGAGTTCACGAGCGTCTCTAGAAGCTCGCGCACGGCGAAGAGCGTCTTGCCGTCGCCGGGCTTGCCTGTGATGCAGGTGATCATTCTTCCATTTCGTCAACGCTGCGCCTGGCGGAACGGAAGATCGCCAGCCCGAGCGAGAACACGATGCCGATCGCGAAGCCTTCCCATACTCCTGTCCAAGAAAGATGGTCGCGCACAAGCTGGAGCAGTTCGGTCGCCTGTTCGGGTGTCATGGTCAGGCCTTCGCGAATTTGACGACGGTGACGGCCACCAGGTAAACGGGAGCGACTAGGAAAGAGAACGCGGCCCGCATGATGCCTAGCTGAGCGAACGCGGCGACGGGGATATAGCGGTCAAGAAGCCCCAGCGCAGGCCCGACGCCGGACAGGTCGCCGCCGTTCATCAGGCCGGATATGCCGTAGCCTTTCGACGACGCCCAGGTGTCGAGGATTGCGACCATGGCGCCGGCGGCAGTCATCACACCGGCCACGGCGATTCCAGCGCCTCCCCAGGCCTTTCCCTGTGCGACTCCTGGAACGAGGTTTTCCACGCCTACGACGTTTCCGCCGCTGTCAGCGGTGCCCAGTCCGACAAGATAGATGTCGAGCGTTCGCGAACAGGAACCGACGAACCAGACGACCAGAGCCCACAGAATGACGGTGCGGCCCCCGCGTAAAACCGAGTCGGCACCCTCGAAACCGGCGCTGTCGAGGCTGAAGGCGATTTCGCGAGTGCCAACGGTGATGGTTCCGAAGTTGAGGTTTCCGCTCGCCGATGTTCCGACCTCAGGCACGTCGGTTGAGCCCGGCTTTGCGCCGGTGTATTTCGCGGCTGCGTTGGCCGCGCTTGAAGCCTGGGAAAGCTCGTTTTGAACGCTGAAACCCGCGCCTCCTTCCAGCACGCCACGAATCGCCGAGGTGTCGCTTTTCACGCCTTCGATTCCGTTGGCGGATCGTTCGGAGGAGCCGCGCAAATCAATCAAGCTTTGATTGAGCGCCTTGCCCACGCCCACCGCAGTCGCATTGATGCTGTTGCCCAGGTCCGCCAACTGCTGATTGGTGGCGGAATTGCCGTTTCCGCTGATCGTGGTTGCCGTTCCGATTGTCCCGCTTGAAACGCTTGGAGAGCCATAACTCGCGCCCGAGGGAAACGAGGTTGTCGCCGTCCCGTTCAAGGCTGTCTGCGTTGCCGTCGCCGTGCCCGATTGCGGAACCAAGCCGCTGAAATAGGTGCCGCTTGTTCCGTCAGGATTGCGATAGGTCAGGCCATCGATCCCGCCAAACTGCTCGTTGGTTTCATCGACATCGACAAAGGCCGCATAGTAGTGCGTTGCATCGTCGCTTTCGACGCTGAGGGTCAGCGTCCCGGTCTGGCCTGCTCCGATCATGGTCGGACTGAAACCGATATTCGGCTGCTCAGTCATGAACACGTAAGCCGTCCGGGCAGTCGCTCCGTTGTTGGTGATATTGAAAGAGATGGTCCGAAAAGGAGACGGCTGCTGAACCGTGGCCGTCGTTCCGTTCCAGTTGATCGTCTCCACCACCGCGGAGCCTTCGATGTATTGTTGCAGGGTGTAAGTCCCGGCGGGCGCGAAATCGTTGAACAGCGCAATCGTGCTGCTGTAGGAATCGTAACCCTGGTATATCACGGACTGGATTCCGCCGTTGTAGAACACGGCAAGCCGTAGATATCCGCTGCCGCTGCCGATCTTGATGACGGTCAGGTCAGTCTGGTAGGATTGCCCGATGTGCACAGGCGAAGAGAGGCTCACTTCGAAGCTGGTTGTTGCATCGGCAACGATCGTGACCGAGCCGCGCAGCGCACAGGCGAGCAGCGGCAGAAGAAGTAAAGTGCGCTTCATGTTAAAAGTTTGGATACGATGTAGCCGAGCAAAAGCCCGGCCATGAAACCGATCATGACGCTCATGGTGTTAGCTGATATGCCTAAAGGAGGTTTGCCCGGGCGGTGCAGGGGTTTCCCACACCGCCCGGCTTGCTTTCAGAACGCGCCTTAGCTCGCCTTGCTGAAGTAACGCTTCACCGCCTTGAAGATGGCGACGCTTGCGGACACGGCGGCGATTGAGCCGGCCACGGTTGCAACGGTCGCCACTCCACCGGAGAGGGCAGTCACTTGGGAAGCGACATCGCCATCGACAGCGAAGGCAGAAACGGCCAAGCCGAACGTAGGCAGGGCATACTTCGAGGCATTCTTGATCAGGGATTTAATACTCATGTTATCAGTGTGTTATGCTTGCGGCAGTTGATATGCTAAGCGGCTAGCCGCACGGCGCTTAGTTTGCGCTGAATGCGCAAAGTGTGTTCGCTGATGGCCTCGGCTTCGTTCATCACGAAGCGCACAAGGCGCACGCTTTCCTCGAAGGTGAAGAAAGTGGAAAAGGAAGATTCGTCCCTTTGGAGCCTCCGATAATAGCTGGAGGCGGTGGACCGGTTCTTAGCTCGATGCAAACGACGCAGCACGCGACGCAGAAGCCTTTCCTGACAGTCCGAGAGCAAGGCCACCCTTGACGGCTTGACGTTGAGCAGGTCGCGACGGATCAAGCCCCACTCGCGGCCCGTCTGAATGTCCTTCCTGTCTTTTTCGTCCTTGGCTGCGTACATCGACAGATAGAAGCCCGTGCTTCTCAGGTCATCCGTCAACTGGACGGTGACGCCGTATTGCCGGTTGGCCTGGGTATTTTGTCCGATGATGCGCAGCCAAGCTTCCGACGCCTGGTCTTTGAAAGCTTCCGTCGCCTTGGTGACGCCCCACAGAATCAAATGGAAGTGAGGCGCACCGCGTTCCTGGAATTCCATGCGCCACAGGCCCGAGAGGGCCGGGTAGTGGTGGCACATGAGATCCTTCCACGCCTTGAAGTGGTCCTTCCACTTTCCCCAGTCTCCGGCGAACTCACGATAGGTGAGCGTCACAAAGTGCAGGGGTTCGGGGCGGTTGATCATGGCCAGGAGCTTGGTGAGGCGGAAGCGCGACTTCTTGGAGAGACCTTTCACGCATCCGCGTTTCTTCGTGTTTTTTGGCGGTATCGCTATCGGTGCCGCGTGGTTTTTTACTTCGAGCAACCGGTCGTAGAGTGAGACCGTGTAGCGCACGATTTTTCGGGGTCCATTAGCTGATATGGCTTAATATACTAAAGGGACGCCGCCCGAGCGTCCGCTGGCGCGGCCGCCCGTTCGGCGTCCCATAGTGCGCATATCCGGACAGCAAAAAGCCGCACCCCGGGAGTGCTTCAAACTTCTCCCAGGATGCGGCTCAGAAGCGCGGTGGATAACCGCAGGTAGAAAGCTAGGGTTTCCCGCGTTCATGGCAATCCGATGTAAACGGATGGGCCTTATTTCGCGGGAATTGCCTCGATAATTACGCCGAAACGCACGGTTCGGACGATGGAAGCGGAGACGAAACCGCTGGACTTGTCGCGGTAGTTTTTTGCTCCGCTGTCGATGATGGCCTCGACTTTGAGAGACTTGAAAGGGCCGCTGAGTTTCTTTGGATTCCGAGCGTTGAACGAGTCGCCCATGGTCATGACCTTGCCCCAATAGTTGATCGATTTTTCTCCGGTGACCGGATCGACAAATTCTTTGGGCTGGGGGTTGAACTCGATTTCGACGTTCGCGAATTCTGCGACGATTTTCATTAGGTTATCCACTTTTCTAGCTTCTCCGTAAGAGCCTCTTACGTGCGGACTAACCTAAATCTTGCGCACAATATACATTATGTTTAATATGCAATTAAGGAGGCGAGGGAGACCGGAGGAGCCACCCTACCGATCTCCCTCGCAGCGAAGCTCCCGGTTGAACCGGCGTCCTCGCCATTTATCCCTCCGATCGCCCCATGTGATCGGAGGAAAGGATATATCATTGTGCGGATTAACCTCGCATGTGGCTTGCGGCTAAGTCAATTGCATCCGGCTGGGCGTCTTCCAGAACGTAATGCCCTGCCCGCTCCAGGTAGTGTTTCCCCGAGTTCGGGAAGATTTCTGTGAATCGTTTGAAGAAACTGCGATTGAAACAAAAATCGGCGCCTCCCCATACCAGACGGATCGGGTGCTCTTTGAGGGATGCGAGATTCTCCCCAACCTTCTTCAAGGTCGCATAGCTGGGATGCCCCGCTTTCATGGGGATGTCCTTCACAAAGGCATTTACGGCTACGCGGTCCTTCCATGAACCGTAGGGATAAAGATAGGCCGCCTTCTCCTGCCTGCTTAGGCTCCGCAAATTCATCGACATCCAGGTCGCCGGTCCGGCGAAGGCGTTCAGTCCTCGCACCAACACGGTGCCGGGAAATTCAGATCGGCACAATGCGATCCTTGCGGGTATGCGTTCGGATGGAAACGCAGCCGTGTTCAGCAGAACGATGCGTCCCGTCTTTTCAGGATTTCTTCCCGCCCAGCCCAGCCCGATCGCGCCACCCCAGTCATGGACCACGAGGTGCACCTTCCGGAGGCCGAGTTCCCCTATCAGTGTATCCAGATCCTGAATCCGGGTCTCGAGCCGATAGCTGTAATCCTGCGGCTTCTCCGACAGGCCCATCCCGATGTGGTCCGGGGCCACGCATCGCATGGCTGGCGATATCCGGCGGATAAGATTCCGGTAGTAAAACGACCAAGTCGGATTCCCATGCACCATGACGACGGCTTCCTCGGAGCGAGGGCCTTCATCGACATAACTCATCCTGGCGCCACCCTTCGTACGCAGCGTCTTCGTAACAAAGGGATAAATCTCCTTAAGCCAGTCCGGAATCGTGGTCTGCATACTCATACTCAGTTCAGCCTTGCTGGCCTCCGGCTTCTGGCGTCTGGCGTCTGGCCTCTTCGGTTGCGGCTCCGCCGCGCTAGGTTTCTTGTGCTACAGTATTTACAATTCATCTCAGGCTGAGAGGAAATCCGAGACGGACAGCACCGATCCCCAACCATCCAATCCATTCTCGCGCAGTGACGCAGTGGCGCAGAGTGACGCCGACCTCCGATCTCCGACCTCCGACCTGCCGTGAGCC
>JBAZHQ010000164.1:0-9174 GCA_041652235.1 Opitutaceae bacterium
AGTCTTCTTGTTTGTTTGTCTTGGGCCTGGATTGCAGGCCCTAGCGGCGTCCTTCTACGCGTGCTGCCGCACAGCTTCGCCGGACTGGCGCAGCCAGGCGAAGTACGTTGCGAAGCAACGACGAAGATCTTTCGGCGATGTTTAGCCGCAGACAGAGTTGCCCGTCTGCGAGTCGCCTTCGGCGCTTTCTACGCCGGGCAGTCTTCTTGTTTGTTTGTCTTGGGCCTGGATTGCAGGCCCTAGCGGCGTCCTTCTACGCGTGCTGCCGCACAGCTTCGCCGGACTGGCGCAGCCAGGCGAAGTACGTTGCGAAGCAACGACGAAGACTGGAGGTGCGGGGATTTGAACCCCGGTCCCTAAGGCTTTCACGAACCGCGTCTACCTGTGTAGTGCCACTTTAATCTCGCCCGGATCATGCCGCGACACGCGCTCGATCAAGACCAGCCACCAATTTGAAGGTACCGCCCGCGCGTTGGAGACAGCCACGCGGGTTATGCCTGCTGTCGGCGTTCGCACCAGCTAGCAGGTGTCGCTGGGAGAACGTAGCAGCCTTAGGCTGCTAGAGGCATTTCTTCGTAATTGCCGTTTGTTGTTTTGAAGGGAGATTTACGAGAGGCCTTCACCCTCGACAGGCAACGGCGCGCTACGACCAAAGGTCGAATCCAGAACACCCCCGTAAAAAGCTATAAGCTGTAAGCTATTAGCTATCAGCTATCAGCTCGGAGCTAGTAGCTTGAAGCTACTCGATTCCATGGGGCGCTTGCGCGCGATTGGGAATCAAAGAACAGAACAGACACTGTGAAAGGCACTGCCACAGGTGGCAAGCACGCGCAATCACCCATGTAGCAAATCGCTGCATGGGGACGCCTTGGAGTCGAGATGGCGCTCTATCTCTAAGACCCAAGAGCGAATAACGGCACCTCTGCACCATGACCGCTTCGGATCGTCCATGACCTGCTTACCCGCCCATGATGGAGCCCGGGTGAAAAGCGAGGATGGCGTAGAACAGCCACATAAAGAGCAGCACCAGACCAGGCCCCATCAGGAGCAAGGCGCCGATGCCGAGCGGATCCAAGCGCTTGTCGCGTGCGAGGCTCAGCCGCCACAAACCGAGCATGGCGCCAGTCAATCCCAGCAAGCCGAAACAGCCGAATAGAATGCGATGCCACAAAGCATGCGTGAAGGTTCCCTCTGCGTCGATGATCTGACCCAGGTACGCGATGGCAAAAAACCACAGAAAGGCCCCGGCTTCTCCCACTGTACCCTGCAGAAGCGCCCGTCTGCGCAGTTCGGGGGTAAGTGAGGTCATCGTGTCTTGCGGGGTATTGCTCACGGAGCCAGTCTCGCAAAAAGCAGCGGGGAGACAAACCGAAAGGCCATTTCCTGGGGGGTCATGGCTCCCTTGGATTCCTCTTATGCATCCTTCTTTTGCGTTTCTTCATTCAAATCAAGTGCTCGCCGATGCTCCTCAAGCAAATCGCGAGGAATTGTCTTGAGCGCCAAGAAGACGAGAACGGGCACGATGATGACGTCGTCCAAATGCCCGATCACAGGGATGAAATCAGGAATCAGATCCACGGGTGTGACCGCGTAGGCCACCGCAGCCCCCAACAGTATCTTCGTAATCCTGGGCGTCCTCGGATCAGCCAGGATCCTCCGATAAAGCAGGAGCTCTTTTCTAAACCGTAGAAACAGGCTCTTCAGAGTCGTCATGCCGACGTTCAACGGTGAGCCGCGCGTACCGCTGGCGCGACGGGCGCGTCCACAGCCGGCGTGACAGCCGTAGACATTGTCTCTGGCGGCGGCTCTTCTTCTTTCACGGCAGAGGCGAAGTGAGCTCGATAAGGTGACCGTCCAAATCCCGAACACAAGCCACAGTCTGTCCCCACGGCTTGGCTTCAGGTTCGCTCACAACCGTTGCACCAGCTTTCACTGCTCGAGCAAACAAGGCTGGGACGTCGGCAGTAACCAATGCAATCTCGACACCGAGTGGCGCCTTGTCCGGGGATGCAGCCACGAATTCTTTCACCTGTGTCTTCGCCAACTCGAAGCTATAGAACGCAAGCCGCGCTGCGCCGGTTTCTAGCTCTCCATATGCTTTACCTTTATCATCATTGAAGAAGCGCCGGGGCAGGCCGAACGCCTTCTCGTAAAAGCCGATGCTTGCTGAAACATTTTTGACGTAAAGAACTACATAACCGAGCGAAACGGATGAAGTGATCATGGCTTTCTCATTGGGCGTCGTGAGTTCTTCTTTGGCTTCAGACACTGTCCCGACGCCCAACAGCGTCAAAAAGACGACTAGGATGAAGCGTTTCATGTTTTTTCCGAACAGTGCCATTAGCCTCAAGGGAGGGAGGCAAATGGGGTGGGAATGGGAGGGGTATTGAAAGCTCTGACTAGGCTTTCCCTGCTATTTGTCAAGGGATAGGCATGAGGCCGGAGGCCAACAGTGGGACGGTCGGACAGTAGTGCTGCTGCACACGGTGTCGGCTCTGAAGCTATTAGCTCGTAGCTGGTAGCTTTTAGCTTCCAAGCCGAGGCGACGGCATGTCGCCTCCGTGCGCGGCGGAGCCGCTTCGGTCGGACTGTCGGACGGTGGTGCTGCATTTTCGAGGTTGGATTATGTTGGGATGCTGGTGTTTTTAGAATTGCTCGCAAGGGGTATCTGGTTAACCCTTATTCAATGTTATCGAATACAAGGGGTAATTTAATGCCCATTGGGATTCTGTCTGTCGCCGATATCCGACGCGGCATTGCTGCCCGCGTTCGCGCAAGGCGGCTTCAACTGGGGTGGTCGCGAAAAACATTGGCCGCACACGCGGGAATCAGCCCGTGGACACTCAAGCTCTTCGAAAACTCCGGCAACGTGTCACTCGACACGCTCGTCAAGATTGCGAGCGCACTCGATGCGGTGGCCGAGTTTCAACAATTGTTCGCCCCCGCGGAAGCGATGTCGTCCTCATTGGAGGAGTTGGAAAAGCTTCATCCTGTGAGTCGCAAACGAGGGAGGACTCTGCCGTGAAAAAAAAGCTGCGCAGGCTGAATGTCTCCCTTGGAGGGAAGGCGCTTGGAACGATCGCTGAAACGCCGGATCGTAAGCTATTCTTCGAGTACACGAGTTCCTGGCTCAAGGAAGGCTTCTCCATCTCGCCCTACCACCTGCCCCTGACGCCAGGCTTGAAACGGGAACCAACTGGAACATTCGAAGGACTGTTCGGCGTATTTGACGACTCACTACCCGACGGATGGGGCCGGCTGCTTACCGATCGCTTCTTCCGACAACAGGGCAGGACTCCTGAAACGCTATCGCCGCTGGATCGGCTGGCCTGCGTGGGTCGCCACGGGATGGGAGCCCTGGAGTACGAGCCGGTGGCGGAAGGCGCGGCACCGGGGCAGCTCGCGATCGATCTCGACGAAATCGCAACGCAGGCCGAGCGAATCGCCAACGGAAGCCCCGAGGAAGTCCTGCCCGCCTTGCGTGTTGCCGGTGGCTCCTCTGGCGGTTCGCGTCCAAAGGCATTCGTCGCTTACAACCCGAGTACCGGCGAGATGGCTTCCGATCCATCGAGCTCCGCGGAAGGCTTTGAACATTGGCTCGTGAAATTCCGCGCCAAGGAAGATCCCGCTGACGCCGGTGCAATCGAGGCGGCTTACGCGGTTCTGGCCCGGACTGCCGGCATCGATATTCCATGCACGCGTATTTTTACAACGAGCTCGGGCCGCTACTTTGGCATCCAGCGTTTCGATTGGCAGGCGCACGGGGTCCGTGTCCACACCCACTCTTTCGGAGGATTGATCCACTCCAACTTCCGGTTTCCAAATCGGGACTATCGGGAATTTCTGTCGATTGCCTTCGATGTCACCAAGGATTTTCGTCAAGTGGAGCAGGCATTCCGACGGGCTGTTTTCAACGTCCTTGCGCACAATCGCGACGATCACGTGAAGAACTTCGCGTTCGTCTTCAACCCATCGAGCGGGTGGCGCCTGGCTCCCGCATACGACCTGACCTGGTCGCACGGAGTTCGGGGTGAGCACAACATGACAGTGATGGGGAGCGGGAACCCAAGCGCCAAGGAGCTGCTCGCTTTGGCGCAGGACGCGGGAATCGACAAGCGCTCCGCCGCAGAGACCATCGAAGCTGTGCGCGCAGCGATCGCAGACTGGCGACGGGTGGCCAGACAGTTCGAGGTTTCGAACGAGTCGATAACCGAGCTGCAAAAGGCCCTTCCGTCGCTGAAATAGCTGCGCCGATCCTACGGAAATCGCCTCGGATTGGAACCCGTTCTGCAGGCTCCGTGGTTCGTCCCTCATTCTCTTGTGCGGGACTGCGGCGGACAGGCAGTCGGCACCGCTTTCGGTGTCATCCGCTTGGTAAATCCATCCCTGGCGGCCACCTGGGATATCATGGCAAGATCCATAGCCACCTTGACATCTATCTTTTTGATGCTTTGATGCCGCCATGCGAACGACCCTCACCCTCGACCCAGATGTCGCCACACGGCTGAACTCCGAGGCTGCGCGCACCGACCGCTCCTTCAAGTCGGTGGTCAACGATGCGCTGCGCCGCGGCCTCCAATCGCGGGCGCGCCCTGCCGCCCGCCCGGCTTACGCCGTCAAGCCGCTCCACCTCGCCTTTCTTCCCGGCATCGATCCGGACAAACTCAACGACCTGGCCGACGAGTTGGAAAACCGGGCGCTGGCAAAGAAGATGCGGCAATGATCATTCCCGATTTGAATCTGCTGGTGTACGCGCACAATGCCGACGACCCGCGCCACCCTGCGGCGCGGCGATGGTGGGAGGACTGTTTGAACGGTGACGAGTCGGTGGGCCTCGCCTGGGTGACCATGCTGGGTTTCGTACGGCTGACCACGCATCGGCAGGTGTTGGTTTCCCCGCTGACTGTGGAACGGGCCGTGAGTCTGGTTGAGGAATGGCTGGAGCAGGACGTGGTGAGAGTGCTGGTGCCAGGGAGGGAACACGCGCGCCTCTGCTTCGGATTTCTGCGAAAACTCAGGGTAGCGGGCAATCTGACGACCGACGCCCATCTGGCCGCCCTCGCCCTTGAGTATCAGGCCGAGCTGTACAGCACGGACACGGACTTCGCCCGTTTCCCCGGAGTGCGCTGGGTCAATCCGCTCGAAAAACGCCGACGCTAGCTCCGACGATCCCGCCCGATTCCCAGGCGGTTCCGGCATGGGATTCACCCTTGTAAAAGGCCATGCCCACCGGACACCTCAAGGCTCGAACCGCCTCGGATTGCAGCTTAGAAAACAGGGCCGCACCTGTCGTCCGAGAAGACGATATTTCCTTGCGTGCCCGGGCGGTATTTGTAACCATTAGGTTACATTATGAAAACTTCCGGGCCGGAGCAAAAAGAAGATGCGATCAAGGAAACCATCTCTTCCTCGCGTCATAGATCCAACAGGTGCGGCGCTGTCATGGGTCGGATCAATGCCCTTCCCTCCACGTCGGTCCTGGCAGGGATCGTGCGACACTCCTTTTCCGCCGCTCGCGGATGCCTGCTACTCTCGCTGGCCGGTCTTTGTCTTTCCTGTCTGGCGGAGGGATTCAAGGTGGAGCTAAAGGATTTCGACAGGACCGACGGAACCTCAGCCCGCTGGACCACTTGGGCTCCGAGAGAGGAGATCAAGCCGAGGTGCTTCGTCGATTCCGTCCACTTTCGCTCCGCCCCGGACGCGCTGGCCATTTGCGGGAACGGCAATGCCGCCGAATATGGCGGCTGGGTTTACCCCATCGAGAACATCAAGGCCGGCCGGTATTATCGACTGACTGCTTATTATCGCACCGAGTCGGTGCAGTACGAACAAAGGCAAGTGGTGGCGCGACTCACATGGTTTGACCAACAGGGCCGGCAAGTCGGGCAAGCGGATCACGCGTATGAGACTTCAGTGGAGGGGGAATGGAAACGGCTGATGCTCAGGGTGCCTGCTCTCGATCAGGCCGTGCGGGTCAACTTGGAGCTTCGCCTGGGATGGGCGCCCCAGGGGACCGTTTGGTGGGACGATATTTCCTTTGAGGAGACAGCACCACCCGCCCCACGAGTCATTCGAGTTGGCAGCGTCTCCCTACGCCCGAGGGACACGGCGAATAAGGAGGCTAATCTGAATGTATTTTTGCAGGCGCTGGACGAGATCGCAAAGGATCGACCGGATATTGTGTGCCTGGGAGAAGCCATCCCCGTTGTGGGGAATTCCGAAACCTCCGTCGGCGCGGCCGAAGAAATCCCCGGCCCCATCACGAGCCGGCTCGGCGAGAGAGCCCGCCAGCATCGGATGTATATTGTGGCGGGGCTTTTTGAGCGCGAAGGCCAGGCGGTCTACAACACAGCCGTTCTGATCGATCGCCAAGGAAACGTGGTGGGCAAGTATCGGAAGGTCTATCTGCCCCGTGAAGAGACCGATGCGGGCCTCACCCCCGGCATGGCTTATCCGGTCTTCACAACCGACTTCGGCAAGATCGGAATCATGATCTGCTGGGACGCCGAATATGTGGACCCCGCCCGTGCGCTAGCAGTCCAGGGAGCAGAGATCATCTTCGTCCCGGCAGCAGGCGGATACCTCATTCAACTGCAGGCCAGAGCCCTGGAGAACCACGTCTACCTAGTCTCTTCCGGATATGACGTGGAAACCGCCATCATCAATCCACAGGGCGAGGTGCTTCATGCAACTCGGGAGTCCGGAGTGTACAAAACGATCCCGATCGATTTGCAGGAACGGTTCATGAATCCTTGGCTGGGCGATATGCGCCCCCGATTTCACAAGGAAATACGCTGGGACATCCCGGTCGCGGAATTGGCAGACCGTCATGATTAACTAAAGGCGACACACGCCGGTCATTCCAGCGAGCCGTTCGCCATCCCCTGAATCGCTTCCTAAAAGTCCAGTCTCACCTCAAGAAGGATTTTCTTATGTCCATTCGCAGACTGCTCGCAGGTTTTTGTGTCGGGATGCTGATCGGTCAGTTCGCCATCCCCGTGCAGGCCCAGGATCGCAACGATCTGAGTCGCTGGGAGAACCCTCCTGCCCCTCCGGTTCCGACCGCGCCGACCACCAGGACTATCTCCATCCCCGTCGAGGCCACGGTGGCCGCCATAAGGCGCCACCGCGCCGAGTATATGAACGCCACGCAAATAGCCGCCGCCCTGAAGGCAGGCCGAGACGTGGCCATCCTGCCGATTGGCGGGGTCCGCATGAACGGACTCGATATGCCCCTAGGCACCTCGTTGCTGGTACAGCATGCATCTGCCGTGCTGCTTGCCGAGCGTTGGAACGCCATCGCATTCCCACCGATTCCTTTCGGCGCCGCGCCAGACTGCGCGAACTCGCCGGGCACGGTCAGCATCCCTGTCGGCGAACAGACGGCATACATCCGCGCAGTCGTCTCCGCTCTTCTGGAAAGCGGTTTCAATCGGGTCGTTCTCCTGGTCGAGAAGGAGCACTCCAAGGAGATGATCGCCCTGGTGACCACGCTCTATCGCGACACGCGCAAAATCGTCTTGCCGGCCTGGATGAGCGTCTGGCCGCGGGACACCGGAATGCTTCCGCTAAGCGATCCTGAGCACGCCCCGGCGCTCCAAGCTCTCGCCGCAGCGAAAATCCTGGGGCATTCGGAGCTGGCCGGAACCTTCACGTTTGCCCGGGTCCGAACGGAATCCCTGGCCGGCGCGGTTGTGGAGGAGCTTCGTAGAAACGGAATTACTGCCACGACATGGAGCCAATCCGCTGCCAGCCAGCCGGCAACGGTCGCCAAGTTCACTGAAGCCGACGTGGACAAGGCAGTCGAGGCCATGCGCCAGGAGGCCCGAAAGTACGACTCCTTCCCGCAGAAGTTCGCGACTTATCAGGAGAACGTTCGCTCCCAGGACTCGGGCAAGCCTTGGTCACTGGAAAACTACGCCAACAGCGTGGCCAAGTCCTACGACGACCCGCCTGAGAAATGGCCCATCACTCGGGCCTCGCTGCCGGCTGCGGTTGAAGAAGAACCGCCGATGGGACCGGACATCCAGCCAGTATTTGTCCAAGTGAAGCTCGATCTGCCGGAGGAGGCATCCCCCGCCTATCTGCGGAAACACCGCTGGGAGTACCTCACGTCCGCCGAGATGAAGGAGCGGATGAAAGACGACCCCGTGGTCATCCTTCCTTGCGGAGCGTTCGAAATGCATGGACCGCACGGCATGCTTGGGACCGATATAATCACTGCATACTCGCAAGCGATGATGGTGGCCAAGCCATGGAACGCGATCGTCCTGCCGCCGGTGTATTACACGTATGCCGGAGCGACGGAGCGATGGCCGGGGACGGTGAGCGTGGCGCAAGAGCAGATCGTCCGTTACGTGAAAGCGGTGATCAATTCGCTGCTGGATAACGGATTTCGCAGGATAGTAATCATGGGGAACCATTCGCCCGGAGAGCTTAGCAAGCAGATCATCACCCGCGAAATCCAGCAGGAGCGCGGGCGGGTGATCTTCACCTCAGACGCGGAGATGGCATTCAGCGATCAGCTCGGTTTGGCCTTGGGCTATGCCAGCGGAGAAGACAATGCCACACTGGCCGGCTTGAAGATTCTGGGGCATCCGGGCGTCTTCGCGGCTGATGAGCCCTACGACATCGGACGGATCAAATCGCCGTTTCCCGTCATGGCGGAGCTCATGAAGTTCGGAGCCCGCGGCGCGTGGAACATGAGTCTGCCAACCGAGCATCTCGCCGTCCGGGCATGCGTGCGCAGCGGCGACGAGGACAAGATGATTCCGGTCATGCGCGAGATAGCTGCCGGGATGGCCGATGCGCCCAAGGCAATGTCGCGCTACCTGGAAGAGATGGAGAAGGCTCGGAACCCAGAACTACAAAAGTGAAGGGTTTTTTAACTACAAAGAATCGAAGAAACAAAGGGCCAATCTTAAAATGACCCCTGTAAAGTCGGCTGCTTGTCATTCAGGTTTTCGTGCAATTTCGTGAGTTTCGTGGTTCCAAATGTTTTTCCGATCCGGTTAACCACTAAAAGCACGAAAGCTCATAGCGCGGCGGAGCCGCAACCAAAGAGGACAGATGCCAGAAGCCGGAAGCCAGAGTCAGCTGGGAAGTCGGAGGTCCGAGATCGGAGGTCTGTGTCACTCTGCGCCACTGCGTCACTGCGCGAGAATGGATTGGATG
>JBAZHQ010000165.1:0-9122 GCA_041652235.1 Opitutaceae bacterium
CGGACATGTAGTCGGTCCAATGCCGTGCTCCCTGGAATCCGTTTGGCAGCACGATTTCGAGGGGTTGTGTCTCGCTCACGTCGGCGCCGAGCACGGAGAGAATCTCGAGGTGGGGATCGATCTCGCGCACTCCCAGGGAACAACCCTTGGAATTGGCTGCGATAGTGAGGCGGCCGAGGCGATGAAGGAGGGCGGGGTAGAGCAGCACCGTTGAACGCACATTCTGCGGCATCTCGTGATTGGTGAGAGTGGAACTGAAGCCGCTGTGGTCCAGGTGCATTGCTCCCGCGCTTTTGTCCCATTCGATGCGCGATCCCTGGAGGCGCAGGAAGGCGACCAGTTTTTCGAGGTCGGTGATGTCGGGAACATTCAGGAGGGTCACCGGCTCGTCGGTAAGCAGCGAGGCGCAGACCATCGGGAGCGCGGAGTTCTTGTTGCCCGAAGGCACGATTGTGCCGGAGAGGGGGGAGCCACCTTTGACAATGAGGTCGGACATGGATGGGGAGCAGAGGCCGGGCTCTGAAATCTGAGATTTGAGATCGGAAGACGGACGTCGGATGGAAGGAGACAGGGGAAAGGACCGAGGCTCAAGGAAGAGCTTGGAGAGGAAAAATAAAAAACGCCCGCTTTTTGAGCGGGCGTTGTGAGAGGAAGATATCTTGGTCCTATTGCGGGCCGGAGGAGTCGCCTCCTCCGTAACCACCTCCGCGATAATCGCCCCCGCCACCGTGGTGGCGACCGCGACCGCCGCGACGGCGACGGCGACGCTGGTCGCCCTCTTCGTTATGCGGGTTAAAGCCGCCCTCGCGGCCTCTTGACTGATAACCGCCGGAGCGCTGATCGCCTTCGCGACCGCGACCGCCGCGATTGTGGCGGCGGCCATAGCGATCGCCTTCGTCACGGTAGCGCTGTTCAGCGCTGGGCGTTTCCGTCTTCTTACTGGTGAAGAGACTTTTCAGCCAGCTGAAGAAGCCGCTCTTCTTTGCGGGAATCTCCACCTTGGGAAGAGGGGCGCGCTGCTCGAGCTGCTGTTCGCGCGGCTGCTGTTCGCGCGGTTGCTGTTCGCGCGGCTGCTGATCACGCGGTTGCTGATCACGCGGTTGCTGTTCGCGACGTTCTGGGCGGAAGGTGCCACGATCCTCGCGACGCGGACGGCTCTCGCCACCATCGCGATCGCGGCGGAGCGGACGGTTTTCCCAACTCTGTGCGGGGCGTTTGGCCTCGGCGGGAGGAAGGATGTTGAGAGATCCCTTTTCTTCAGCGAGAGGAGCGGGCTCTGTCACAGGCGCGGGAGCCGGGGCCGGGGTCTCGACGAGAGGTGTCGTTTCTACCACAACAGGAGTCGGAGCTGGTGCCGGAGCGGGAACGGGTTTGACCTCAGCGACAGGAGCAGGCACCGCAGCGGGTGAGGGCTCGGAAGGCGCGAAGGGATTGGCAAAAGCGGTCGTAGTCTGAACAACTTCGATCGCGGTGGGTTTGTATTGGCCTGATTTAACAGCAGAGGGTGCTGTGATGGGTGCGGGGCGTTTGCCGCGGGCCAAACCGGCGCCACGGGTGGTGCCGAAGGCCATTGTTGGCACTGAGGGAGCCGTCGCCGGAGCGGCTGCGGAGACTTCCGCAGCGGGCTGTGTGGCGGGCTGGGCCAGCGTCGGCGCGGGCTCGCTGGGAGCGACGCTCGGTGCGCTGGTCTGTTCTGTATCTGACATGATGGTTATACTTTATGGTTTATGCGCATACATCGGAAGCGCTCACCGAAATGCGGGAGCAGCAGCCAAGATTGCGATACCGACGGACCGCGCGGAGCGCGCGCTCTACATCGGAAGCATTTAGCGATACAACAGGTGCGCTTAAGCGAGCAACTGCAAATTGTATGCTGTCGTGAAATTACCCATACTCGTCCTCGGCCTTCAAGGTGTTACAAATCTGTTTTACAATCGCGATTTACGGCAGGGCGGCTGCGACGCGCTGTAAAAGAGGCTTGGCCCAGTCGAAAAGCTCACGCCTATGATACGCTATGGCGGGCACGGCAGGACCTTCGGGAAGTCGATATCGCCCTGCACCACTGAGCCGAAGACCTTATACTAAAGAATGGTTTCCCTTAACCTTCTCGCGACAACTCCTCCGACCTTGCCGTGGCGGCTAGGACGGTCTCGCGAACGATCCCCCGAAAATCGCGAGCTTCCATCCGCTTGAGCCCTGCAAAGGTGGTGCCGTTCGGGGAGGTGACTTGGTTGCGAAGCTCCTCCGCATCGAGCGATGATTTAGCCATGAGCTTGGCGGAGCCGAGGATGGTCTCGACTGCGAGCTGGTAGGAGGTTTCCAGGCTGAGACCCGCGGCCACTCCGGCATCGCGGAGCGCTGCGGCGAATTCGAACACATACGCCGGGCCGCTTCCGCTAAGTCCGGTGACGGCGTCAAGCTGCGGCTCATCCACTTTCACTGCGCGACCGAGAGCTTTAAGCACGGCGTCAACGATCATGCGGTCATCTGAGGCGAGGGGAGAGAGGGAGGCCCATCCGGTGATACCCGCTCCGATCTGGCCGGGTGTGTTGGGCATGGCGCGAACGAGGTTGCGCACGCCGGAGAAAGTCTGATGGAGACGGGCGATTCTCTTGCCCGCAAGGATTGAGATCAGGAGTTTCCCCTCGGTGAGCTTCGCAAGCCTGGCGTCGAGACCGGAGAGCTGCTGGGGTTTGCAGGCCAGCACGACTGCATCCGCTCCCGCCAGCAGGGCATCGAGCGAGCCCGCGGCGGTTATGCCCGTTTGAGAGGCCAGCACCTTGGCTGTGTCGTCATCGCCTCCAATACAGGCGAGATCAGAAGGGCGCGCGGCGCCGCTAGCCAGGAGACCGCCGACCAATGCCGAAGCCATGCGCCCGGCGCCTACGAATGCGATTTTTGTCATTGTGAATGGGAAAGGTATCTAGGAGCTAGAATCTCCGAAGTCCGACATTCAGAATTCTAGATTCTAACTCCTAGATTCTCCTTCTGAGATCTACTCATCCCGTTGTTTTGCAGGTTTCTTTTCGACGGGATGGACGAGCAGGGCGATGGCGCCGCCGCCTTCGCGGTCGCTGATGGTCACTTCGCCGCCCAGATTCCTCAGGGCATGGCGAGCCACCGTGAGGCCCATGCCTACCCCCACCGTGCGCTTGGAGCTGATGAACGGTTCGAAGATGTGGTCGCATATCTCGGGATCCAAGCCATGGCCGTGGTCCTCGATCGAGATCTCCACGTACTTCCCGTCTTCCTGTTTATCGACGAGGCGGGTTGACAGGAGTATGGGACGCAAGTGCGCGGGCTTGTCGTCGTAGGCTTCCCAGGCGTTGATCAACACCTTCGAGAGCACCTCCTCGAAGACCTCGAGATTGGTATCGAAGATCATTTCCCCGAGGGGATTGTCGATGGAGACCGGCTGATCGATCTTGTAGTCGTCGTAGTAGCGTTTGACGCCGTTCTCAATGGCTTGCTGCAGGCTCATCTTCATCACCGGCGGGCGCACCCTGACGAGCAGAGAACTGAGCTGCTTGATGATGGCGACGATGCGTTGCACGGCATCCTCGACGTGCTGTGCGTTCTTTTTCACCTGCTCGGGCTTGTCGTAATAGGCCTTAATCAGATCGAGGTAACCGATGACGATGCCGAGGAGATTGTTGAGATTGTGGGCGATGCCTTGGGTGACCGCGCCGATGGTCGCGGCGCGTCTGGCTTCGGCCAGGCGACGCGTGAGATCCGCCACCTCGCGGTTGATGGCGACAAAGCGCAGTTGGGTCTGCACACGGGCATAAGTCTCGTCGAGGTCGATGGGCTTCGTGATGTAGTCCACGGCGCCTGCGCCGAGCCCCTCTATTTTCCCCTCCTTCGATGTGCGGGCGGTGATGAAGATCACCGGAATGGAGCGGGTGTCCTCGGAGGCCTGAAGGCGCTGGCACACCTCGATGCCGTCCATATCGGGCATCATCACGTCAAGCAGGATGAGTTCGGGGTGTTCCTTCTCGACGATTGCGAGGGCATCCACGCCGTTGTAGGCGATGAGCACGGAGAGACCCTCTCTCTCCATCTTTCGCTTGAGTAGCTGGACGTTGATCGGTTGGTCGTCAACGACCAGAATTTTTGAGGCGGCCATGCGTAGGATGAGCTAAAGGGTAAGAGGTCGGCTTCGCAAGAGTTACTGAGTTATGCGCATTTTGAAAGCTTTGACGGTATTTCTCATAAGCATGGCCACCGTCATCGGTCCCACTCCTCCGGGGACCGGCGTGATCTTGCTCGCGAGGGGGCCCACGCTTGGGAAATGGACGTCGCCCGTGAGTCTGTAACCGGTTTTCTTGGACGCGTCCGCCACGCGGTTGATGCCCACGTCGATGACCACGGCTCCCGGCTTGACCATGTCGGCCGTGACGAATTCGGGACGGCCGATCGCGGCGATCAGCACGTCGGCCTGCCGGGTGAGGGAGGCAAGGTTGGCGGTGCCGGAGTGGCAGATGGTGACGGTGCCGTTCGCCCCCGCCTTCTTTTGGAGGACGAGCAGCGCGACCGGCTTGCCCACGAGAAGGCTGCGTCCGACGACGACCACGTGTTTGCCCTTCAAGGCCACGCCGCTGCGGGCGAGGAGTTCCATGATTCCCGCGGGAGTGCAGGAAACGAAGCCCGTGTCATCATCCTGGGCCACCTTGCCCAGGTTCATGGTTCCGAGCCCATCGACGTCCTTTTCCGGAGCGATGCGGCGGAAAATCATGAGCTCGTCGATGTGCTTCGGCAGCGGCGACTGCACCAGAATGCCATCCACGGTTGCATCGGTGTTCAGCTTGTCGATGAGAGCGAAAAGCTCGTCCTGGGAGATGGTCACCGGGGGCAGGATGACTCGGCTTTCGAGGCCGATCTCGGCGGCGGTCTTCTCCTTCTTTCTAACGTAGGAGACAGAGGCCGGATCGTCTCCAACGCGGACGAGGGCAAGGCATGGTTTGCGGCCTTTCAGAGAGGCGATTTCGGATGCGAGTTCCGCAACGATGGTTGCGGCGATCTTATTGCCGTCGATGAGTTCCATGAGCAGGAATCACTTCAACTGGAGGCTTTCCACCTCGATGACGATGTTCTTTGTGCCGGGAATATTCCTTGCGGCGCCGAAGACGGCCACGGTGCGATCGATGTAATTTGTGACATCCTCGGTGAGCAGGAGCTTGCTCAAGTCGAGATAGGCGAAACGCACGCCCGCGTCGTCATTGATCTGGTAGTCATAGGGGCGTCTCGGAGCGAAGGGTCGCCTCGTTGAGACAAATTTCCCCTGGAAAGCGCGCGGAAGAGTGCTGGAGCCGCCGTCACCCAGATTCACCATGGGGGCGGGTTGGCCGGCGCTGCCGACGCCATATGCGGAGGGTTGGACGGGAGATTGCTGGACGGGAGCGGGGGCCGAAGCCTGCGCCGGAACGGGGGCTTGGGATGGATAGGTTCCGGCTGTGGCGGCGGAAGAGCCGGTGACATGGATGTATCCAGTGATCTTCTTCGTCAGCTTTATTTGCGTCCATTTTCCTCTCAGTCCGGTGATCTCCATCTTGTCACCCGCTTCCATCGTGGCGAGCACGCCGGAATCCGGCTTGGGCAGGAGATGCAGGGTGGCGCCGGGGCGCACATCGAGGCTCTTTCCAATTTCCTTGTTTTGCACATAGGCCTCGAAGGGGCCGCTCAGCTCAATCGCCATCCATTCTGCGGGCGAGGTTGCCAGCGAATCGGCTGTGGGAGTGGCCGTGGAGCCGGCCTTCAGGTAAGTGATTACCGGAGCCTCGATATCGGGTTTTGTATGCACTGCAGTCGTCGCGGTCAGCACCGCCGCTTGGAGACTGGTTGCTGCGAGCAGCCAGGAGCATGCGAAAACATATTTAATGTTCATGGTCATCGATGAGGGAAGAATGAGTGATACCGGGAATGCTCGGGTTTTTGAACAAAAGCTCGATCTCCTCAGTAGAAAGTACTTTCGCGCCACGCAATGGGATTCCCCTGAGCCGTATGGCTCCGATCTGATACCGGCGCAGGCGTTTGACATCGTAACCGAGCGCCATGAACAACTGGCGGATCTCCCGTTTCTTTCCGTGGTGCAGGTGCACATCGAGGGCGGCGGAGCTGCCGTCGGGGCGCGGGTTGAGAAGCCTGGCATGCTCTACCTTGAGTTTCTCGCCGTCGACGGTTACGCCGGTGAGAAGGCTGCGCAGCTTCGACCCGGGAAAAGGATCGGCCAGCCGCACGGCATAGCGTTTGATGACCTCGCTTGCCGGGTGCATGAGCTTGTGGGCGAGATCGCCGTCGGTCGTGAGAATGAGCAGCCCCTCGCTGTCCTTGTCCAGCCGCCCGGCGCAAAAGAACCGGAACCGGTTCATCGGACGTGGCAGGAGACCGAATACAGTGTCGGGGTTGTGCGGATCGTCGTTGGTGCAGACCAAGCCGCGAGGTTTATGCACCGCCAGAGTGATTCGGGGCTGTGCGGTCGAGCGCACGGGTTTGCCTCGAAGCGTGACCTTGTCCACTCCAGGCACGACTTTCTGGCCCAGGGTTGCCACTTTGCCATTTACCCACAACTCCCCGTCTGAGATGGCAGTCTCGGCAGCCCGGCGCGAACAGAGGCCGGCGTCGGCGAGAAATTTTTGCAGGCGTATGGCTTCGTCGGGCATGTGCTGTGCAGGTTGGGGCTAAAGCACGGTGTTAATCAAGCGAGTAGCGGGGCAACTTGCGAGAGGAGAGAGCCTGTGCATCTGTTATCACGATGCCATCCGCTGCCACAGCTTCCATTTATAACAAGGACAACCCGTTCCCTGCGCGCATCCTGGAGAACCGGCTGCTTAGCAGACCCGGCTCCGAAAAAGATACGCGCCATTTTGTTCTTAGTCTCATTGGCAGCGGTCTTTCCTACAAGGCGGGCGATTCCCTGGGAGTCTATCCCATGAATCCTCCCAAGGAAGTGAATGCCCTCCTTTCCCTGCTCGGCGCCAGCGGCAGGGAGCGCGTCGTTTTGCCGAGGGCGACGGTCACCATGCCTTTAAAGCTGGCGCTTTTTGCCAACCTGTCCCTCGACGGACCGACCCGCAAGTTTCTGGAGACTCTTCAATCGAGAGCTTCCGATCCGTTGGAGAAGTCGAAGATCGAGCGTCTCCTCGCGTCTGAAAACAAGGAACAGCTCGGAGAATACCTGCGGCAGCGGCATCACATGGACATTCTCTCCGAGTTTCCCGGCATCCGTCTCGCTCCCCAGGAACTGGTGGATCACCTCCGCCGCCTGAGCCCCCGACTTTATTCGATCGCATCCTCCCCCAAGGTGTATCCCGACGAAATTCACCTCACGGTGGTCGTTCTGCGGTACCAGATGAACGGGCGCGACCGGGTGGGCGTCTGTTCCTCTTTTCTCGCGGATCGTGTGACGGAGATCGAGACACTCGTGCCCGTCTTTGTCGTCGATTCGCAATTTGGTCCGCCTGAGGATCCATCGAAGGACTGCATCATGGTCGGCCCGGGTTCGGGCATTGCTCCTTTCAGGGCTTTTGTGCAGGACCGTGTCGCCGTGGGGGCGACGGGACGCAATTGGATCTTTTTCGGCGATCAGAGCCGTGCGACCGATTACTTGTACGAAGGCGAGTTGGAGGATGCATTGCGCACCGGGAAAGTGCAGCGCCTGGATCTCGCTTGGTCCCGGGATCAGGTGGACAAGGTTTATGTGCAGAACAAGATGCGCGAGAATTCAGCCGAGCTATGGTCCTGGCTTCGATCAGGGGCCTATTTCTATGTGTGCGGCGACGCCAAGAGAATGGCCAAGGATGTGGAATCCGTCCTTCTTGAGATCATTGCCACAGAAGGGAGGCTGGAACCAGCCGCCGCTGCCGATTACCTGAAAACGATGAAGAAGGAGAGGCGTTACCAGCGAGACGTGTACTAAAAAAGAAGCGAGAATCGAGAAGCGAGAATCGGGATTTGACGGCGGTTTCGTAAGAGGGGCGGGGCGCGAATTTTGAACGTCTTGAACGTCTTCCCGTCAAACGCGGCGCGTAACGCAGGCCTTGCCAAGGAAGCTTTCTTTGTCCCTGCTGCACCCCTTTCCCTTAATTTCCCGACCCTTTAATCATGTTCACATTCAATCCTTCCCGCACCGCTCTGGTCACCGGAGCCGGACGAGGCATTGGAAAGGCGATCGCTGAATCACTTGCGAAACAAGGTGTTGCAGTGATATGTGTCTCCAAGTCCGCTGAATCCTGCGGTGCGACGGCTGCGGCCATCGCTGCGGCTGGCGGCAAAGCCAAAGCCCTCGCCGTGGATGTGGCGGACAGTGCTGCGGTCACCAAGGCTTGCGAACAGCTCCTCGCCGAACACAGCCCGATCGACATCCTGGTGAACAATGCCGGGATCACACGCGACGGACTTCTTTTCCGGATGAGCGATGATGACTGGAACTCCGTAATCCAGACCAATCTCAGCAGTTGCTTTTATTGGACCAAGAATCTTGCCCGCCCGATGACGCGTTCCCGTTGGGGACGCATCGTCAACATCACTTCTGTGTCCGGCATCATGGGCAATGCCGGCCAGGCCAATTATTCAGCCGCCAAGGCGGGCATGATCGGCCTCACTAAAACCCTCGCAAAGGAGTTTGCCTCACGAAATATCACTGTAAATGCCGTGGCACCCGGTTTTATTAAAACCGACATGACCACCGAGTTCGTTAACAACGCCGAGATATCCTCTAAGATACTGGAGGTAGTGCCATTGAAACGTTTTGGCGAACCCCATGAAGTTGCAGCACTGGCAACTTTCTTATGCTCAGAAGAAGCAGGTTATATCACAGGCCAAGTTTTTGCCATTGACGGCGGCATGGCGATGTGAACCCTCCCACCATTATTCGCGACTTTCCAACATGGCTGACCAGAAAACCATAGAACAACGCGTCAAAGAGATTATTGTAAACCAGCTCAACGTGAACGAGGAGCAGATCACTCCTACTGCCTCGTTCTTGGATGACCTTGGCGCAGACTCGCTCGATACCGTCGAGCTCATCATGGCCTTCGAAGAGGAATTCAAGGATGAGATTAAGGGAGAAATCCCTGAAGCTGATGCCGAGAAGCTCCAAACCGTCGGTCAGGTGATCGACTACA
>JBAZHQ010000166.1:0-9069 GCA_041652235.1 Opitutaceae bacterium
GATTGTTATTCCGATGATCTCAGTTTCTGGGCGATCCACTCGGCATCGTTTCATGGCTGAGGTTCTTCGACGTGCGGGTGCCAACGAGGCTGGCATCGACGCCTTGGCTGAGGAGATTTTGGGTGCCGCCTTCAGGCAGCTTCGTAGAGCGACTGGATTGGCATGGGTCAGACAAGATGTTCGCCAAGTGCGCGGCGGAGCCGTGGATGCGCTTCAAATCGACTTTAACCATCTCGCGCTTCGCGTGCCATTGCAGCTCTTCCGCTGCGCCAACACGGGGCAGATATGGCCACGAAACATTCTCGGCGTATTTCCCGGCGTGCCACGGGCCGACTTGCGCGACGTGACGTCAAATGAGCTGGCTACAGATTCTCGCGTAGGCCGCCCTCGCCAAGAATGGCTCGATGGAGAGGTTTTCAAGAATGGTCTTTGGGCCGAGGAACACAGCGCACAACTCAGTCCGCAGGAAAATAATCGCATTCAGAATCTTTTCAAGGAAGGCATCCGCAATATTCTTAGTTCAACGACCACACTCGAACTTGGTATTGATATCGGCGGGTTAAATGGGGTGCTCATGGGCAACATCCCGCCGGGTAAAGCAAACTACCTCCAACGTGCCGGGCGTGCTGGCCGCCGAGCCGATGGCTCCTCCGTCGTGTTCGGTTATGCGCGATCAACGCCGTATGAGCGGGATGTTTTCTTGAGGTTTGGCGACTACTTGACCCAAAGCCTTCGGAAACCGCTGGTTTTTCTCGATCGCGCCGAGATCGCGCTTCGCCATTTGAGCGCGTTGTTGCTGGGGGATTTCTTCCAGCGCATATATCGAGCCGGTCAGGCAACAGGTGCGATGGATGCATTCGGCACTGTGGGTAAGTTTTACCGCCAGCCCATCGTCGATTATTGGGAGCGCAATATTGCCAAACCGGCAACCATGCTATGTCCCCTTTCGTGGTCACTCCCAACCGAACCGTGGGTGCCCTCTTCGGCAATCCAACTAAGCCTCGCCGAACTATTCGTGCATTTTCTGGAAGGGACGAAGACCACCACCTCCGAGTTGAACGCTCGTGCTCGAGTTTTAACCGCTGGCACTCCAGTGGCACAAGACGTGTCCGAAAACTGGTCGGAACTGATCGAAAGCTTGGCGCAACGTTTTCGCGCTGGATTGCAGCAGTGGCTGGATGACTACACCGAGCTCCTCCAACGGTGGATGCAAATTACGCCCGAGAGTGAAACAGCAAGACCGATGGCGAATGCGATCTATCACCAAATGCGGACCTACTACGAGCTGACCGTTATCGAAACCCTCGCCGACAGCCTGTTTTTACCGCGATACGGTTTCCCAATCGGACTGAGCCGCTTGCGGGTCGCAATTCCTGACGCGAGGAATGCCGACCGGGTTCGCGAGGAAGACCAATTCCGGCTCCAACGCAGCTCGATGCTTGCGCTACGTGAGTATGTGCCCGGCTCCGAGGTGCTGGTCGGCAACCGGGTCGTCACCTCGCATGGACTGCTAAAGCACTGGACGGGAAACGACGTCACCAATGCGAATATGGGCCTCCGTGGTTGGTTCATTCGCGATTTACCGACCGGGCAATTCCGATATTCGACGGTCGCGATGCCGGATGCGCCCGCGCATTTTCACCCACTTGCCGTCGAAAGTGGACAAATGCTCTTTGCCCGCCACGGGTTTACCTCCGCGGCATGGGATCCACCGCGATTCGGCAGTGATTCCGAGCGCGTCGGCTCCGTTTCATGCTTTACGACCGCATTTGCCGAAGATGCCGATGCGGTCGAACGCACGCCGTCCTTTGGTGGAATCGTCGATCTTGATGCAGCATATCGCGCCGGCGGTGAGATTCTGCTGCTGAACGAAGGAGACTCTCAGTGCGGTTTCGCGGTTTGCCTGAAATGCGGCTATGCGGAGAGCGAGGTCCTACCGAACCAACAACTTCGGATGAATCTTCCTCGCGGGTTTGAGTATCACACCTCGTTGTTTTCCGCCCGCAACCGTGGCCCATGCTGGGACCCTGATGAAGCGCCCGTGTTGCGGAATCAAAGGCTCGCTGCGCGGCAAGTCAGCAATCTGTTGCTCTTCGATTTGTCACACTGGCTTTCGAACACCACAATTGCATCCCTTAACGTCGCATTCACCCTCGCGCAGGCCCTTCGTTTAGTCGGCTGTAAATTACTCCAGATCGATGCGCGCGAGGTGGCAATTTTGGATCAGTTCTCAAGCCCGGTCCAGCCTCAAGGCTGCGCGTTGGTGCTCTACGACGCCGTCGCCGGCGGCTCGGGACACGTTCGGGAAATCATGATGTTCGAGCGGGAATGGTTCGAGGCGACCTATCTCTATCTGAGTGTCCAAACGAATCGTGGTGTCTATGATGAACGTGAAGCATTCCGACGTCTTTTGACGTCTGACATCGTTCGACCTGACGGCGATGTTCCACTCCGCCCCCGAGAGGTCCATGCGTTGCTACAAGCATTGTTGGCGCAAGATAGCCTGCCGCCCGCATCGCCTTCGCCGCCTGTGCTCGACAGAAAATCCATGATTGCCCGTGCACGCGGCAGAAAGCTTGCCTAGATACGGCGTTTTAGCTTGCTCCGCGCGATAAGGCTTTGCCTTTCCTTCGCAAACATCTCCGCAACCCGACGAGCATCTATACAATGGGGTGCCCCACCGCCTTGGCCACTTCCACCAGAAATTGGGAAGGTCCATTCTGGGCCGTGAAACTCTTGTTTTTATACCAGCCTGACCACAGTAGGTGGACCTCGGCTTTAGAGCGAGTCAGGCCGACATAAAACAGGCGGCGCTCCTCGCGATATTGCCGGTCATTTTTCGCTGCCAAGTCCTTGAGCGCATAGTAATTGGGGAGTCGGCCTTGTTCCAAATCCGGGATAATGACGGCGGGAAACTCCAGCCCCTTGGCGTTGTGGAGTGTCATCAGGTTAAGATGACCTTTCGCGCCGCCTTGGCCACCAAGTGTCCTGACCGTGAAGGCGGCGAACGCACCCTTGGGTTGGAACGCGGAGAGGAGTTTCTTGAAGTTCTCATCTTCACCGCGCGATTCCGCGCCAGCCGCCAGAAAACCTTCGAGACAGACATCGCGGAACTCGATGAGCCAATCGAAAGCCGAGCTCTCCGGCTCACGATGACCTTGAAGAAACCGGACTAGATCCACCTGGAGCTCTCGCCGGTCCACGTCGGCTGCTGCGAACCGGCGGAGACCGAGCCACGTTGAGATCACCGACGACAAACGCGGCCGGCCCGTCTTCCAGCCGTCGGCACACCACGCTGCGCATTCGTGGAGCCAATCCACGAACGGGGATTGCGGCAGCGGATTACCACGGTCGAGGCGAATGAAATCCCAGCCTCGGCGCTGGACTTCCTTGGCTATGGCTGAACCGGTGTTGTAGTCGCGGTAGAGCACTGCCACGTCGCTGAGATCGCCCTTGGGGAGGCGGCCTAAGATACCCGGCACCAGCTCGTCCACGATAAACGCCGCTTGGTCTTCCAGTCCCTTGGGGCGTTTATGAATCATGATCGTCCCCGGCTCTTCGCGACTGGAGCGATAATCACGGCGCTGGCCGAGCGCCGTTTCCGCCGCCGCGATGATCCGCTGGCCACAACGATAATTCAGGCGAAGTTGGACCTTTTCGACGTCATCACGCTTTACCAGCTCGTCCAACAATTCGGGACTGGCGTCCTGAAAACCGTAGATCGACTGGTCGGGATCGCCAACCGCGAACAACCGCATCCCCTCCTTGAAACACAACGTGTGGACTAACCGGTCGAGCGCCGGCACCATGTCCTGATACTCGTCCACCACCAAGATCGGAAACTTGGCCTTGATCGCCTTTCGCACCCAAGCGTGCTCCTCCACCAGCCGTAGCCCAAGTTCCACCATTTGGTCGAAATCCGTCAGCCCCGCTTTAAGGAGCCGTTTCTCATATTCCAGCACTACCGCCGCGATCCCTTCGGCATCCGCGGTGAAGCCCTCCTGATGCCGATCCAAATTGGTGCGGCGGAAACGGCCGAACCGCCCCATCCAATCATATGGCTTTTCGTCCTTCCCCTGCACGGTTTCCAGTGCGGCGGAAAAGTGCGACGCCCGGTCGTTCTCCGTCGCGACCGCCATGGGTTCAGGGATGTCCAGACCGGCCAGCCGACCGAAAGGCATCACCAGTTCCTGAAAACAGAACGAGTGAACCGTTCCGATGAACAGACGCGAAGACTGCGCGACACTCAAGTCGTCGAGCCGGCGAACAAGTTCGCCGGCGCAGGCACGCGTATAGGTGATGCAGGCCACACCGCGGGGCGGAGAAACATCCTCCGCCAGCATCCGCGCCAACTTAATCGTCAGTGTTTTCGTTTTCCCGCTGCCAGGCCCCGCGAGAACGACGCAGTGCCCCTTGGACTCGTAGGCCGCCCACTGCCGGTCGTTTTCTCGCAGGGACTCGGCGGCCGCTTCATGGCCTGAACTAGCTTGGATTGGCGCGCTCTTGGACATACGCGATCGCTTTCTTGATGTAGTCGGGACATTCGGTCGATCCGCGTTTGACGATGAAGCTGGCAAGCCGCTGGGCAAACCGGCCCTTGCTCACCTCTTCAATGTCTTTCAGAAACCGATTCGGGTCGAACTCTTCGGCCCCTAAAACCCAAGATTCCATCCGTTCGGTGCGGACGCCAGCGCTGGAAATACTCGTCATCGCCTCATCGAATTCCACCGTGAGCCCGCATTCATACAGCGCGATCTCGAAGGTATGCCCGTTGACGAAAATCCCATATACTTCTGCGGCCTCTTCCGTCGCCTCCCATGTGGGTAACTCCCACTTTGTGTCCGGGTAAAGTTTCTCCAGCAATGACTCCGCCCGTCGCAAGCCATCCAGCACGTCTTCTTCGTCCGGATCGCCGTCGGTGAGTATCGCGTAGGGGACGCCAAGCGCCTGTAGAAATCTCGCATATGGGCCGAAATTGGTTCCCGACACCGAGCACACCGAGATACCAGCTTCGTCTAGATCGACGCCCTGCGCCTTTGCGAGAACCGGCACCAGAAATTTCTCCGCGTCTCCCTCGACGAGAATGACTCCGCGGGCGAACAGCATTTCACCGCGGGATACATCGAGGTAACGCTCCAAGTCCTCCTTCGACTTGTCGCTCACTTTCAGCTTCGCCGTCGAGACAACAGAAGTGGCCTTACCGTCATTTCTCAGAAACACGAAACTGTCGATCGGCGCGACGCTCGCGATGTGCGGGGAATGAGTCGAAACCCAAACACTGGCCTGGGGCAGCTTGTCGTCGCCTTCCTCTTCCCGCAGGCGAAGGTAATTGCGGAAGACCAACCGTTGTAACGTGGGATGCAGATGCGCCTCTGGTTCCTCGATGGCGAGGAAGGTATGCTCGCGGTCTCCTTCTTCGACGAGTTGGCGGTATTCGAGCATCTTCAGCGCGAAGAATAGCAGGTTGGTCGAACCGAGACTGGCGTCGCCGACCCCGCGCTTGCCACCGTCGATGAAAACACGCAGCGACCGCACCAGACGGTCAGGATCGATGGGCGCAAACCGCAACAGCAAGTCCAGCGCTTGGTTTTTACCCACCATACCCCGCAGTTGATCATCCAGTTTCTCCGCCTGCTTCACGATCTCCGGCGCCTTGGTCAACTCCTCGGACGCCTCCTCGATCTTCGCGGCGTATCCCGCCAAGTCCGCCGCGTCCATCTCCTCGACTGCCTGATCGAGAAGAGGCCGCAGCGGGGAACGCGTCCAGCGCGCAAGATCCGCTTCGCAATCGCGCAAGGCGTGCAGCAACTCCATTGGCAGCCGGCGACGAAGATCGCCGTAGATACGGTTTTCCGGCCGGTCGCCGCCATACAAGCTGAAATCGTAGTCCGATTCCTTCCGCGGCGGCTCCTTCAGGTTTTTGCGCGGCTCCCAGATAAAGGTGAGCCGGGCCACCATCGGCTCCGGCTGCACCAGATGATCGGCGAGGAGTGCCAGTTGATTTTCGTCGTCCTCGAAATCGGTCAGATCGACGGAAACTTTCACGCAGTCGTCGGGGCCGGGTTGCCCGATTCCGTCCCAAACGTCCTCCATCCGAAGTTTCCGCGCGGAATCCGGCAAAGCCGGGTCGAGCACGAGTCGAAGAGCTAGCAGCAGGTTCGATTTGCCTGCCTTGTTCTCGCCGAGGAGGACAACGTTGCGGCCGCACTCGAACACGGCGTGCTCGAAATTGCGGAAATTGAGGATCTCGACGCGGCAGATATGCATGGCTATGGGGGCAGGCACACCGCCGCGTCCAAGCGCCGGTGCAAAAACGAGACCATCGTCAGAAGGTCCAGCGCATCCTGTTCAGACATGTTCCAGTCGATCCGGGCGCTGTGGGCCGTGGTGTTCCGAAAGGTGCCGAACATGCCGACGAAGAGATTGCACAGCCCTCGTTGCTCGCTTTGCTCCGTGTCCGTGCGCAGGCTGTTGAACGCGACGAGCGGTAACTTGCCGTTCTGAAATCCCAAGCTCGCCATCGCGAGTTGACCCGCATCCCCGGTAAGCCCGGATTTCTGGCGCAGCTTGTCTGAGACACTTTTAGTGGCCTCTAGCACGGCGTGGAAATAGTTCTCCTGGGTCAATTCCGCCGTGCAGAAGCGCAGCACATCGGGGTGAACGCTCCGCTGCTCCAAAAGGTGCCGTAGCCGGCCGGCGCGGGAACGGGCTTGATCGATCGTCGCCGCCGGCGCGACCGTCACAAATTTTCCGTCCTCACGATACTGCAATCCGGCGAACGCCAACCGGAGATTGACCGCCGCCCGCAACCGGTCGAACCGCTCGCGGTCATGCACCAAACACGCGGGCTTCAGTGCGATGGAGATAAATCGCAGGACGGGATTGCCCGAGCCGGATTCACGCTGCGCCGACAGCAACGCGGTTTTGATGCGCAGCCATTTTGACGGGCGCACTGCGGCCGGCGGCTCGGAGAGGCCGCTATCCGAAAATAGCGCCGCCAACTCAGCGTGGCTGCCCGCATCGTCCAATGCACGTCCAAGCAACTCCAATTCGGACTCATCGAATACTGGTTGGACGTGGCTCATGGCGTGAAGAAGCGCTTTCTTAGTCCTATCGTGCAGCGTCCGGAGGTTCAACGATAACCTCAGCTCTGAAGCCCGGGATGCGCCATCCATCACGAGCATCAATACTCCCTCCTGACACGCTACAAACACATGCACTGGCCAAAGCCCTCGCGATTGCGCTGTGATATTAGCTCCTCCTGCCCGCCGCCCGATTGTGTCCCGCCTGTCAAGGTCGTCCTCCTGCGTCGGCTCCACCTTGACAGGCGAATCGGAAGGGCGGCTATGGGGGCAGGTGGAGCGCTGGCTGGCTGCGCCCCTGATCCAGTTCAAGTTGAACGTTGGACCGCGTTGGGCCGCGAGCATTCGATTGTATAAGCTTTCTTGGCTATGGACTTCATGTTTTTTTGCCGATCTCGCGGCTTTGCTTCAGACCGGCTCCCGGTCCTGGCCGCCCACCGAGCCAAGCCGTTTCCGGTTCGGAAACCATGCACTGCATCTTCGGTCAACAATTGACCGCTCGTCCGCCGCCACCACTTCGCTGCTTGGGAATCGTCATAATCACCGCGTGTAAACCACGGTGATCGCCGAACAATTCCGTGGACGCTCGTTTGATCGCGCCGTATCCATCATTGCACATAACATCGTCGCCATGCCTCGCGTCACGCCGCCCAACTACCAAACAAAGTTCGCCGACTTCATCCGGCTGTGCCGCAAGAGCCAGGCGGACGGCGTCCAGCAGGTGGTCATCGCGTCGCCATCGATCATTGGCGACAACTACGAGGAAATCATCGAAAGCCTGTCCCGGCTGGCCGAGGCCGGCCTCGGTTTGCAGATCGCCGGACCGGAGACGCGGAGTCCGGGCGCGCCGGCGGAAATCGGTCGAAACTGAACGGGACCGAAGCGGCGAGCTAGTGCGACAGGCGCATGAAACCCTCTCGTTGCGCGTCGGCGGGGAGGGCCGCGATCACCACCATCTTGTTTAGGCTGAAACGACGAAGGTCTTCGCGCTGCCTCACCTTCAGCAGGACTTCTTGGATCTCCGGGATCAATTTCAGCATCAGCAGCGTCCGGCTCACGGTCGCCTCGGAGACGTCCATCTTGCGGGCGAACGCCGCGTGGCTGAGGGCGGGGTTCGCCGCGAGCTTGCGCCGCCATGCGACCGCGAGATGGAGGGGATGGCGGAGGTCCGTCTCCTTGGCTTTCGGCACCACGGTCGCCGAACCCACCATTTCGTGGACGGGAGCAACAATCTCCGACGGCTGACCGGCATGGCCGATCCTCACCCGGCCATCGATCGTCATGACGCGTCTCGTGATCGGTGAGAGCCGTGCCTCGCGCACCCGCACCACCACCCGCTCCTCCATGCCCGCGACGAGTTGCGCGGCGTGCAGCCGCAGGCGGATTTCAAGCAGGCGCCCGGCGCCGTCGGCGGACCCACCGGCCTTGGCTCTTATCTCTAGTCGGTCGACACAAAGTGCGATTAATTGCTTTTGCTCCTCCGCGGAAAGTTGCGGCAACAGATCATGGAATCGGGTCAGGGCCTCCCGGAGGCGCGCGACGTCCATCGCGCCCAGTTCATAGGCCGCGAGGTCCTGACGGAGCCGCTCGCGTTCGACAATGAGGCGTTGCTTGTCGGTCTTGAGGGTCGTGGCGCGCTCGCGCAACTCATCGGCCACGACCTCCGCGCCGCCGGCTGCGATAGCCTCGACGCAGTTGCCGAGGCGCCGGGCGACCTGGTCAAGCTCACGGTCGATTTCGCTGATGCACCGGCGCAACTCGCCGTTGTTTCTTCGAATGTCCTTCGTCGCGCCGATCACCGCCTGCACGATTTCCTCGCGGCGTCCGACGGCGGCCATCAAGCCCACGACCGTTTGCTCGAGCACGGCCGCCGGCACCCGGCGCACCGGGCATTCGGCGCTGGCAGCTTCGCGATGCACGGCTCCGCACGTGTAGTAACGGTAGGGCTGGCCCTGCGCGTCGCGCTTGCCCCCGAAATCAGGAATCA
>JBAZHQ010000167.1:0-9066 GCA_041652235.1 Opitutaceae bacterium
TGCATCCGGGAGGATTCCTCCGGAACGGTCGGCGAAATTCCTTCCGAACCCGATCGCGGCGCCGATGAGAAGCTTGGCATCATGCGCGTGGCGGCTTGGTTTCTGCTGCCTGCACTCGCCTCGGCCCTGCTTCTTTCAACCACCAACGTCGTGTGCCAGGACATGGCCGTGGTGCCCTTCCTCTGGGTGCTGCCCCTGGCGCTGTACTTGCTCAGTTTCATTCTGAGCTTTGCCGGCGAGGGGTGGTACTCGCGCGCCCTGTTCGGGACCGGATTCGCGGGCTGCTCGGTGCTGGCGCTGTGGGCGTTAAGCGAGGGAGCCGATGCCGGCCTCGTTCGGCAGGTGGCCATATATTCTCTCACGCTGTTTTTCTCCTGCATGGTGTGCCACGGGGAGTTGTATCTGCTCAGGCCGCCCCCGCGCCGCCTGACATCGTTTTACCTGGCGGTCGCCGCAGGCGGGGGCTTGGGAGGCGCCTTCGTGGCCTTGCTCGCTCCGTTGTTATTTATCGGATACACCGAGTGGTGCTGGAGCCTGGGCTGCTGCCTCTTCGCCTTTGCCTGCCTCTGCCTTGCGGACAGATCCCGGCTTGATCTCGGCAAGTGGAGGGCCTTCGGATCCATGCTTGCGGCGGTTTTCCTGCTGTGCTCCGGCCTGGTGGCGATATGGATATTCGAGACCCGGACCGGCGATTCCGACTTCGGAACCGCGAAGCAGATATTATCCCTGATAGGGGAGACGCTCGCTCCCTATCGCTGGACGGGCGCGTTGCTGGTGTGCCTGATTGCCGCCTGGGTCGTCATGCGCGGCTACGGCAAAAGCGTCGCCGCCTGGCACCTCTTCTGTGCCACGATGCTGTTCGGCGCCTTCACTGGGGCCTCCTGTTTCATGCTGCGCGAGACCCTGCTGGATCGCGCTGGCGTGATGGAGCAATCGAGGAGCTTCTATGGCGTGCTGAGACTGTGCGAAGCGTCCAAGGACGACCCCGCCAACCATGCCATTATCTTGCAGCATGGGAGAATCACCCACGGATCGCAGTTTGTGGAGGAATCCCTGCGCGGTGTCGCGACAACGTATTACACGGAGCGCAGCGGCGTCGCGCTCATGCTCCGGGCGATGTCGGCCCGCGGTCCCCTGAACGTGGGAGTGGTCGGCCTTGGCGCCGGCACGCTTGCGGCCTACGGGCACTTGGGAGACCGTTATCGCTTCTATGAGATCAACCCCGAGGTCGTGCGCATCGCCCGACAGCATTTCAGTTACCTTTCCCGCTCGGGCGCGTCCGTTGAGATCTCGCTTGGGGATGCTCGTTTGAGCCTGGAGCGAGAGGCCTCGCACCGCTTCGACCTGCTGGCGCTCGATGCCTTCAGCAGCGATGCCATTCCCATCCACCTTCTCACCAAGGAGGCGTTTGCCATCTACCTGCGGCATCTCCGTCCCGGAGGAGTGCTCGCCGTGCACATTTCCAACCGGTTCATGGATCTGGCTCCCGTGGTGGAGAAACTGAAGAAGCATTACGGACTTTCCTCGGTGACAGTGAAGCACTTCACGCACCCGACAAAACACTGGGATTTCGGGTCCGATTGGGTGCTCCTATCCGGCGACCCTCATTCCCTCGATATCGAGACGGTGCGGGAACAAGCCGAATTATCGGACAACGATCTGAAAGATACGCCCTTGTGGACGGACGATTACGCCAGCATACTGCCGCTTCTGCGCTGAATTGCCGGTGAGATTGGATTCGATCCGGCTCAATTTTTCATAGGAAAGGCCGATCTGGCGAGAGTGCAGCCAAATCACGTTTCTCCAAATGCGTGATTGCTACCCGCTCGTCGCGTGCTTTTAACTTTCTTAAATCTTAGTTCCGGAAACATGCAACCCAGCCACATTCCAAGCAAAGGACAGAACGACCGCCTCACGCCCCAGGATGTCCTCGCTGCTGCCCAGCGTCTGCCCACGACTGCGCAGGTATTTGCGCAAATCAACCATATGCTTGATGATCCGCAGGCCTCTCTCGAGGATGTCGCGGAACTCGTGCGCATCGAGCCGGTGCTTTCATTTCGCGTCCTCCAGCTCGCCAATGGCGCATTTTACGGATTCCGCACTCCTTGCAGCGACTTGAACGAGGCCATCGTGCGCCTTGGTTTTCGCGAGGTGAATCGACTCGTGGGCATGGTTGCGGCCCAGCACCTCTGCGCCAATTTCCTCTCGGTTTACGGCATTAGCGGCGAGCTCTTCTGGAGCGACTCCCTTTGCTGCGCCCTCGCCTGCGAGTGGCTCACAAACCGGCATTCCTTCAGCGATGTGCGCACCGCCTATACCGCGGGTTTGCTGCGCTCGGTGGGCAAGGTGGTCATGCACCGCATCCTTGTCGATCGCCCGATGCTCTGGCGCAGCTATCTCGACAATGGAGAGGGAAAGCCCCTTCTCGAGTGGGAGCGCGAGGTCTTCGGCCTTTCCAGCGTCGATGCCGCCGTGCTTCTGATGCAGAGCTGGAAGATGCCCCCGGTGCTGCTCGAAGCCGTCAAGCTGTACTGCGTGCCTACCGGTGACGAGCCCCTTCCATACCTGCTGCATCTGGCAGCCGTCGCCTCGGCCCAGATCAACGGAGCGCTCCCGGGCGAGACCATTTATTGGTCAAAGCACGAAAGCGTTCTCCAGGTTCTTGAGATGGACTCGGAGATGCTCCAATCCTGCACTCGCGAGGTGGAAACGATGTTCGAGCGCGTGAAGCGCGCCATCGCAGTCTAAGAGAACTGCGTTCGGAAGTTATGGATTCCGGCTCGCAATTGTGCGCTGCCTTCGGAATGCATGGTCCCATGAAAAAATGGCTGCTGATCGACGGCTTCAACCTGGCTTACCGTTGTTTTTTCGCGATCCCCGAGCTTACACGGGCGGACGGCTTTCCGACCAACGCCCTGCATGGGTGGATCAAATCGATCTGGAGGCTTCAGGATCAGGAGAAGCCGAATAACACGATGGTCTTCTTCGATCTGGGAGGTGCGCAGGATCGTCTGTTGCTCCTTCCGGAGTACAAGGCCCAGCGCGAGGAGATGCCGGAGGCCCTTGTGAAACAACTGCCCTATTTGAAGGCTCTAACGCGGGCGATGGGTCTTGTGGGTGTGGAACGGGAGGGCGTGGAAAGCGACGATCTCCTTGCCGCCGAGGCCGCCGCACTTGCGCGGAAGGGAGACGAAGTTCTGATCGTCAGTTCCGACAAGGATTTTGCGCAGTTGGTCTCCGACAAGATCTCGATTCTGCTGCCTCCTCCCACCGCCAATCCCAAGCTCGGCTGGCGCCGCATGGATGCCTCGGGTGTCATGGAGAAGTTCGGAGTCCCTCCCTCCATGATCGCCGACTATTTGGCGCTCGTCGGCGACGCCTCCGACAACATCCCTGGTGTCAATGGAGTTGGACCCAAGACCGCTGCGAAATGGCTTCAGTCTTATGGCGGGCTCGAGCAAACGATCGCAAACGCCGAATGCCTGGAGCCGGCGCGATTCCGGGAAGTTGTGCGCGACGAAGCTGAGAAACTTCGTCGGAATCTTAAGATCACCACGCTCAATCTTTCCCTGGAGCCCGTGTCCGGAGTGGATCAGACGGTGCAGCTGGCCGAGATCCTTCGACTCCTTGAGGAGATGGAAATGCGAAGCGCCCTCGCCGAGGCCAGGAACCGTTACCTGCAGCCCGAGCTGTTCTGACTGATTTGCGAAAAGGCGTTGTTGGCGCTCTGTCTCCAGTGCGCGTCAGGCATCTCCATCCAGCCTCGGCCAGCGCGCGCAGAAATCAGGAGCGCCAAGCCAGCCCGGGCTTGCGCAATCGCCCCGAATCCTTGAGATCGGGCTCTCATCATGACTGTCCAAGAACGTTTGGCGGCCCATCTTGGCCGCACTCCCGATATATCCCAAGCCAACTGGGTGGCTCGCAACGCCACCGTTGTCGGCGATGTGACGCTTGGTCCCAAAGCCAGCGTTTTTTACGGGGCGATACTTCGGGGTGACATTGCCCGCATCGTCGTAGGGGAGGGTAGCAACATCCAGGATAATGCGATTGTGCATCTCGCAGACGACGGAGATACGATCATCGGATCCTACTGCACCATCGGTCATGCAGCCATCATCCATGCATGCACCGTGGAAGACGAATGTCTCATCGGCATGGGAGCCACGGTCCTTGACGGAGCCCGAGTGGGCTCCCGTAGCATCGTGGGAGCGGGTGCGATTGTCACGCCGCGCACCCAGATCCCTCCCGGATCCATGGTGCTCGGCTCCCCGGCAAAAGTTGTCCGCGCACTAAGCGAGGATGAGCAGAAACAACTGCGCAAATGGGCCGAGAAATACATCCATGTTTCTGCCGCGCACGCCGCCTTGGAGGCCAGGAGAACGGATTAGTTGGTCGCAGTCCCCAAGAATGGGAAGCGCCTGTCACGCAGAACCAAGGGAGAGATTTTTCGCGATTTTTTAATAAAAAAACTTAGCTTATTGTTCGTTGGGCCGATAACCCTCCATGCCCGCTTGACCTAGTCGGCTGTATCCAATACTTGTCACTCAATTTCCCTCAATGACTCGCACTTTCTGGACATTAGCCCTGATATTTACGCTATGCTTATCCGTTCGCGGACAAGACGCTGTAGATGGAATATATACGAAAGTGGATGAGAAGCCGACCCCCATCAAGACTTCGAATCCGGATTATCCGACCGATCTCAAACGGGAAGGTATCGATGGCCTCGTGGCCGTTGTTACGATCATTGATGAGAAAGGAGATGTCATTGATGTCTCTGTAAAAAAATCATCCAACCCTGCATTCGAAAAGCCTGCGAAAGAGGCTATTATGAGATGGAAGTTCACTCCTGCTAAAAAGGATGGAAAGGCGGTAAAAATGAGAGTAACCATTCCCGTCAAGTTCAGTGTCAAGGATTAGAGTATCGTAATCTGCTCGTTTCCCCTATCTTAGTTTCCCAAGGTTCCATGAAAATACGCTCCCTGACCATTGGCCGGCGGATTGCCCTCGGCTTTGCCATCGTATTATTTATTTTCTGTATTGTTGCCATCATTTCGCGCGTGGCGCTCAAACGCGCCGGCAGCGGACTTGACCAATACTCCGCAAGCACCGAAGAGACCAATCTCGCTGCGCAACTTGAGGCATCGATGCTTTCGCTACGCATGGATGTAAACGAGTATCTCGTATCCGGCAGCGACACGTCCCTTGCATCCTACGACAAGGAGCAGAAGAATCTATTGAGCGTGTTTAATCGGGCTGGAACCGTTGTAACGGAAGCAGCTCGTCTTACCGAGCTTACCGATGCTCAGAGTCTGCTTGTCGATTACGACAAGGCTTTCCGCCAGATTGTCCAACTGCGCAATTCTCGCAACAAGGAGGTCTCCGAGGTTCTCGATCCCAAGGCGACCGAGATGGCGGATGCTCTCAAAGCCATGCTCGCATCTGCGCGCCAGAGCGGCGATATGAGCGCGGCATTCAAGACCTCGTCTGCGCTGCAAAATCTTTTCGAGGGTCTTACTGCGGTCAACAGCTTCCAGCTTGCGAACGACAGCGCCATGGCCTCCAAGGCCAAGGAATGCTTTGGAAACATGCAGAAGCTCGTGACGACGATTCAAAAGGAGCTGAAGGAAGCTGCCGAACTTGACGCCAATCTTGCCGATCCAGCCAAGCAGGCGGCTCTCGTCAAGCTCCTCCAGAACTGCGTCGTTTATCTTGAGTCCTTCGACAAAGTGGTCGGCTTTTCCGTGCAGCGCAGCTCGCTCGTCTCGACGAAGCTCGACACGCTTGCTCCTCAGTTTGCCAAGAAAATAGCCAATGTCCGCACCGCCGTCAGCCAGTTGCAGAACGGCATCGGAACAGGTGCCCGCTCCGACCAGCAGCAGTTTGAGATCCTGGTGCTCTCCGTGACAATCGGAGGCGTGATCCTTGGTATCCTCGGCGCGATATGGATCGTTCGCAGCGTTACGAAACCCATCATGCGCATTTCCATAAGCCTGAGGGACGATGCCGATCAAACCGCCGCTGCGGCATCCCAGGTGACCACCGCAAGCCGTTCGCTCGCGGATGGAGCATCATCCCAGGCCGCTGCGCTTGAGGAGTCGAGCGCCTCGCTTGAGGAGATGGCCGGCATGACCCGTCGCAACGCGGAGAATGCTGAGAATGCCAAGGCGCTTGCCAATCAGGCGCGCAACTCCGCCGATTCGGGTTCCACCGATATGCGCGATATGCAGCAGGCGATGCAGGCTATCCAGTCTTCCAGTTCCGAGATCTCGAAGATCATCAAGACCATCGACGAGATTGCCTTCCAGACCAATATTCTCGCGCTGAACGCGGCGGTTGAGGCCGCCCGCGCAGGCGAAGCGGGTGCCGGATTCGCCGTCGTCGCCGACGAGGTGCGCGCTCTTGCCCAACGCAGTGTTCAGGCTGCCCGCGAGACCGCCCAGAAGATTGCCGACGCCATCTCAAAAAGCGAGCAAGGCACTCGCATCAGCGAGAAGGTCGCCAAGAGCCTGGATGAGATCACCACCAAGGTCCGCAAGGTCGACGAGCTTGTCGCCGAAATTGCCATGGCCTCCAAGGAGCAGAACGAAGGCATCAACCAAGTGACCCGCGCCGTAGGCGAAATGGATCGCGTAACGCAGGCCAATGCCGCCACTGCCGAGGAAACCTCGAGTGCCGCGACCGAGCTCAACACTCAGACTGTTCGCCTCAAGGCGGTGATCTCGGAGCTTACTGCCATGACCAACGATTCGACCGAGGGCCGCAACGAGGGGAATATCGCATCCTTCGGCAGCTCATTGGAACTGCCTTCTTCGAAGAGATCGTCATCCCCGGCATTGCCTTCCTCGAAACAGCAGACGACCACCCTGGCCAAGCAGCAGAAGAACGTCTCCCATGTGGCTGCCTCCGCAGCATCTGGGGAAACCCATTCAGCTGGCGGGGCTGCCGTCATCAAGTCCCACACTGGCTCAGCTTCCACGATGCGCGGTGGAAAATCGACCCCCAAGAGCGACGATTTCTGGAAGTAACAGCGCCGGATTATACACTCCTAAAAGCTGCGGCCAGTGGTCGCAGCTTTTTTATGACGGTGCGCCCGGCAGGGGAGTCTGCTGAAATCATGATGCTTCATACGGCATCATTCTTTTGTCGCCTCATCTGGGATTCTCCCCATGATCGGGAACACAGGTGCCTCAAATGAACTCGCTCATACCCCCGGTGCTGGGTTTGTCGTCAACCGGAACCGATGAAGTACGCGTCACAACGTTCTCTGTGGTTCTGATCGTCCTGACATTGATCCTCCTTCTGATTGTATCCTTCTACACGCTACAACTTGTCGTCGACTTGAGAAGGAGGCTCGCTTCGCAGCCGATGAGCGCCCTCGCTTCTGCAGGGGCGGAGGCTCCTCGGCAAGTCGAAGCGATCGCTGCCTCTAATATTCCACAAGAGGGAGGGGAGCCTGTGCCTCCGGAGGTATTCGCGGCGATCGCAGCGGCTGTTCATGTGGTTTATGCCCGCCCCTGCCGCATTGTTGCATGTGCTCCGGAGACCTCCGACCTGCAGGAGTTGCAGGCATGGTCGCACGCGGGGCGTCTTCACCTGCATGATCATCGGGTCGCCTGATACGGGTATTCTGGCATCCGGGGTTCTCTAGTTGCTGACAGCCGCTTCGCGATCTGTTCCGGTGGATGCATGAACGTTGTCGGCGTCCATCCACTCGCAGGCTTCGACAAGCTCCTTCATTACAAGGTGCCCGAGGGACTGTGCGCGGATCTTCGCATCGGATCGCTGGTTCGAATACCGGTGGGGCATCGGATAAGCATGGGAATAGTTGGCGAGGAGGGGCCTCCGAAGGAGTTCCCGATCGAGCGCCTGAAGAGCGTGCTTCAGGTGGTTCATCCTTTCCCCGCGTTATCCCCCGATTTGCTGAGTCTGGCCCGGTGGATGGCCAGCTACTATGCGGCTCCCCTGGATTCGATCATTGAAACCATGATACCCGGGCCGGTCAGGGCCGGAGCCGGCATCAAGGCGGAGAAGATGCTCGTGCTGGGCCGCAAGCTGGATGACGGGGAGCTCGGCAAGATCGAGAAACGAGCTCCCCAACAGGCGCGTGCCTATCGCTTCCTGGCCCAGCAATTCAAGCCTGTCAAAAAATCGCTTGTGCTGTCCCGACTGGATGTGAGCGCCGCCGTCGTTTCCGCACTTGTGAAGCGGGGCCTCGTGAAGGAGGAGTCGCAAAGGGTTGAGAGAATCGCCTATGCCGACGATTTCGAGTCTCGCGAAAAGGTGGCTGCTCTCCAGTACGAGTTGAACGAAGATCAGAAAACCGCTTCCGAGGCGCTCCGGGCCAGGGTCCGCCAGGGCGGGTTTGAAACGGCTCTGCTCCATGGCGTCACGGGATCCGGGAAAACAGAGGTTTACCTGCAGGCCGTCGAGGAGGCGCTCAAACAGGGAGGGGGAGTGATCTACATGGTGCCCGAAATTGCGCTGACTCCACAGACGGTTTCCAGGCTCCGGGCACGGCTTGAGGCGATCGCGCCCGATCACCGCTGCGTGGTATGGCACTACCACCTGAGCGAAGGCGAACGGCTTGACGGCTGGCTGGCCCTGGCAAACGGCGAAGCTCGGGTGGTCGTGGGCGCCCGTTCCGCGATCTTTGCGCCGGTGCGCAACTTGAAGCTCATCGTGGTGGACGAGGAACACGAGCCTGCCTACAAACAGGACGAAAGCCCCAGGTACCACGGACGCGATGTCGCGGTGATGCGTGCGAAGCTCGCAAAATCCCTCTGTCTGCTGGGCTCTGCCACGCCTTCCCTCGAAAGCTACTCCAACGCAGTTTCAGGCAGGTACAGGCTGCTGCAGCTGACGAAGCGCGTGGATTCGCGCAGCCTCCCCGATATCGACATCGCCGACATGCGCATAGAAGTCGCGCGGCAGCGCGGGCTTTCCACGCTGTCACGCAGGCTCGTGGATGCGATGCATGCGCGCTTCGAGAGGAAGGAGCAAATCATCCTCTTCATCAACCGGCGGGGTTATTCCAGCTCCATGCTCTGCAAAAAATGCGGCCAT
>JBAZHQ010000168.1:0-9054 GCA_041652235.1 Opitutaceae bacterium
TCGTAATCGGTTTTGAATCCAGACAATCGCCCGCGCTGCCATGCGCTCCGTGTTCAACAACCTTCGTCGACCGGTCCTCCGTACTACAGTGTTTTCAAATCCTCGCAGCCTGAGAGGAATTCAAAAACTATCGGCATTATTGCCTCGTGGGACTTCTCCGATAGCCGAAAGCCGACCGCTGACAGCCCCGGTTTGCCCGACTTCCTTGCTGGCTTCCGGCTTCTGGCATCTGGCCTCTTTGGTTGCGGCTCCGCCGCGCCGTGTCCTTCCTTCACCTTCGCGTCCTCTGCGTTAAAAATATGAAGTCTCGGCATCGGAGCTTCACGGATTCTGCTTTGCCTCCCCGGCGCGGGTGTGTTCCGTGTCTTGCGTCGTGCCAGCCGAGAAACTCACAAGCCTTCAAAACCCCCGCATCAAGCAGTTGGTGAAACTGCGCGACCGCCGCGACCGCGATGAGGCGGGTGTCTTTCTCGTCGAGGGATACCGCGAGATCCGGCGAGCCCTCGAGAAGGGAGTCTTGCTGAGCGAACTCTATTATTCCCCCGAGTGGTTTCTTGGGAGCAATGAACCGGGGCTCATCGCCCAGGCGGAACAGGCCGGCGCGCGCTTGTTCGAGCTGACGAAGGACGGCTTTGCAAAGGTGGCCTATCGGGAGCGGCCCGACGGACTTCTCGCAATCGTCCCACAATGGAAGCGCAACCTTGAAGAACTGAGACTCCCGGAATCGCCTTTTCTCCTGGTCGTCGAAGCTATCGAGAAGCCGGGCAACCTGGGCACCATCTTGCGCAGCGCGGATGCCGCGGGCTGCAACGCCGTCATCGTCTGCGATCCCGTGACCGATATCTTCAACCCCAATGTTGTCAGGGCCTCCACCGGCGTCCTGTTTTCCGTGCCGTGCATCGTCGATGAGAGCGAGCATGTGCTCGCCTGGCTGCGCTCCAAGGGCATCCGCACCATCGCCACCACACCCGCCGGAGAGACGCTCTACACTGCTGCAAATCTCCAAGGGCCGCTCGCCATCGTCATGGGCAGCGAACAGTATGGCCTTAGCGATTTCTGGCTGAAGAACGCCGATCTCCCGGTGCGCATTCCCATGGCGGGCCAGGCGGACTCTCTCAACGTCGCCATGGCCACGATCATCACGCTTTTCGAAGCCGTGCGGCAGCGATCGTAGGATGGCAGCCGTTTGTGCACCTGCGTATGTTGGCAGATAGCTTCCTCCTTCCGCCCCTTACTCCTCTTATCTTGCTTACTCTCTTACGCTCTCCGGCCGACTACCAACCTCTTGCTTTCCCCCATGACCCTGAAACACGCATTTATCATCCTCATTGCGTCGTTCGTTTTCCCGGCGGCCTCCGAAGCAGGCGCCGCTCCCGATGGGAACGCACTTAACGCGAAGGTCTCTGCACTGTTGCAGCAAATGACGCTCGAAGAGAAGGTCGGGCAGCTCGTCCAGTACTCCTCGTCGGAAGAAGTCACCGGACCGCACTCCCAGAGCAATGTCGCGGCGGAAATCCGCGCCGGGCGCTGCGGCAGCATGCTCAACGTCGTTGGAGCCGATGCAACGCGCGCCATGCAGGACATCGCCATGAAAGAGTCGCGCCTGAAGATTCCGCTGCTCTTCGGCTATGATGTCATCCACGGTTTCCGCACAATCTTTCCGCAAAACCTGGGGCAATCCGCATCCTGGGATCTCGAGGCGATCGAAAGCGCCGAACGCATAGCCGCAACGGAGGCGGCCAGCGCGGGCGTCCACTGGACTTTCGCCCCCATGGTGGACATCGCCCGTGATCCTCGCTGGGGTCGCATCGCCGAGGGCTCGGGAGAGGACCCCTTCCTGGGCGCCGCCATCGCCAGGGCACGTGTGCTGGGTTTCCAGGGAGGCGACCTCTCCCGCAAGGACACCGTGATGGCCTGCGTGAAACATTATGCCGCCTATGGCGCGGCCCAGGCCGGTCGCGATTACTTCACCACTGATGTTCCCGAGATCACGCTGCGCGATGTCTACCTGCCGCCCTTCCGCGCTGCGATCGAGGCGGGCGCAGGTTCCCTGATGCCGGCTTTCAACGACCTCAACGGCGTGCCCTGCTCCGCGAACTCTTTCCTGCTTACCCAGGTGTTGCGCAAGGAGTGGGGCTTCGACGGATTGGTCGTGTCCGACTGGATGGCGATCCAGCAGCTCATCGCCCACGGCATCGCAGCCGACGAGCGCGAGGCCTGCCTGAAGAGCATGAATGCGGGCATGGATATGGACATGGAGGGCCTCGTTTACCTCCATGAGCTGGCGGGCCTTGTTAAAAACGGCCAGGTATCCATGACGCGCCTCGATGCAGCCGTCACAGCCGTGTTGCTCGCCAAGGCGCGGCTCGGGCTTCTCGACGATCCTTACCGTTATTGCGACAGCGCACTGGAGGCACGTTCGCAACTGATGCCCGCCTCTCTCGCTGCCGCCCGCGAACTCGCCCGCAAATCCTGCGTGCTTCTCAAAAACGAGAAAAAGATCCTGCCCCTCGCGAAGGGACTGAGGATCGCCCTCGTCGGCCCGCTCGCCGACTCGAAGCGCGGCATGCTGGGCTCCTGGACGGCCCAGGGAAAAGAATCGGAGGCAATCACGCTGCGCGCCGCGCTCGAGGAAAGATTCCCCTCTGCGGTCACCTACGCCCAAGGCTGCGCAATCCAAGGCGACTCCCGGGACGGTTTCGCGGCCGCAAAGAAAGCGGCCCGGCGGGCCGACATCGTTATCGCAGTGCTCGGCGAACGCTGGGATATGACCGGCGAGGGCAGTTGCCGCACGGATCTCGACCTCCCAGGCAATCAACAGGCCCTGCTTGAAATGCTCCACGCCACAGGCACGCCGGTTGTTGTGGTGCTCATGACCGGAAGGCCCCTGACGCTGGAAAAGGCCCTGCCCTTTATGGATGCGCTGCTGATCGCCTGGTATCCCGGCACCAAAGGCGGACCCGCTGTCGTGGACGTGCTAACCGGCGCCTATAATCCATCCGGCAAGCTCACGGTCTCGTTCCCCAGAAGCACCGGCCAGATTCCGATATTCTACGGCCACAAGGCCACCGGGCGTCCCCAGGATGACGCGAAACCTCGCGAACAGTTCTTATCCAACTATCTCGACGCGCCGAATACGCCGGAATTCCCCTTTGGCTTCGGTCTCAGCTACACCCGCTTCAATATCTTAAAGCCCGCCCTGAGCGCCGCTGAGATGTCCATGAACGGCAGCATCGAAGTCACCGCCACCCTTGCCAACCAGGGCGATCGCGACGGCGAGGAAGTCGTGCAGCTCTACGTGCACGATATCGCGGGGTCGGTCACCCGCCCCGTCCGCGAGCTCAAGGGCTTCGCGAAGGTGTACGTGCGGAAACACGGCTCCGTTCCCGTAAGCTTCACGCTACGCCCCGCGGATCTTGCCTTCACGAAAGCCGACATGAGCTTCGACCCAGAACCAGGCCGCTTCGAGGTGTTCCTCGGCAACGACTCGAATGCCCCGAAAATCGGCGAGTTCGAACTTAAGTGAGCACCTGGATCGACCAAGCCATTCACTTCATCGACTTCGAGGGAAATCGAAGTTCGGGAATCCTTGAATTCGGCATCGCCACCGTGCTGGGAGGGAAAATCACAGACGCCCGCACCCGCCTCTGCTCCGCCACCGGGCGGATTCACTCGGATGAGACGGAAGTGCATGGCTTGAGCGCAGCCGACGTGGCCGGCAGCCCGCCGTTCTCCGAGGAATGGAATACTTTCATCGCATTGCGAAACTCCGGCCCGCTTGCAGCGCATTATGCGGGCACTGAAAACGGGCTCCTCAAGGCCGTGTGGCCCTACCCTCGCCATTCGCCCGACTTTACCAAGCCCGGCGGTCAATCCGCAGACTGGGGCCCCTGGATCGATACCGCTTCGATTTATGCGCAGCTCTACCCTGCGCTGGATTGCGGCAAATTGGAGACCTTGATCGAGCGGTGCGGCCTGCAGGCGGAACTCGACGCTTTGGCGGCGAGCTATTGCCCGCCCCAGCGCCGCCGCTACCACGCGGCCCTCTACGACGCCCTTGCCGGCGCCCTGCTCCTCGCCGCGCTCGCGCGCCACGCTTCCATCGCAGAACTAACTCTGCTCCAGCTCTTCTCTCTCAGCACGCGCAGCGGCGACAAGCGCGACAACCTGCAGCAACAATCCCTGTTCTGAAACCGAATCCACCGCGAGGAATGAGAAGAGAGGGAACGACGACCAATGGCATCGCCTATGCAACGCTAACCGCCCCCGGATAGCGCCAGATTATCACTACCGCCAGCCATCCCACCGCCGCTCGACTATCAAGAGTGATTTCCAATCCGCTTTGTCACGTAACACGTGACAAAACCTATAGTTCGCCTTCTTCGAAGGCCGATGCCGGATCGCGAAGAATGAATTTGTACAAATTGTAATTAGTTTCCTGTTATTATGTTATCTTGTCACGTATTACGTGACAAAGCGGATTGGATGGGAATCACAAGAGTGGATGGGGTCTTCTGACCCGCAGGCAGGAAATCAATCGCGGGGACCGATGTGACAACCGAGTGAAGGCGCCGGGAATCAGGATGCCTAGCTGACCGGGGTGGATTTGCGGCGGGCGAGAAGCTGCAGGAGGGCGAGGAGGGCTAAACGCGGGGTCGTGATCAGATAGCGGCGACCCAGACGGCGCGGTTCGCAGCAGAGGCGGAATAGCCATTCCAGCCCGCCGCGCTGCATCCAACGCGGCGCCTGCGCCACGCGGCCGGAGTGGAAGTCAAAGGCGGCGCCGACGCCGAGCAGAAGCCCGGCATCCAATTGCGCGGCATGATGGGCCATGAAGAGTTCCTGCTTTGGAGCTCCCAGGCCAATCCATAGAAAATCCGGTTTCGTTCGGGAGATCTCAGCCCGAAAAGCGGCGAACTCGGCGTCCGAGTGTTCATGGAACGGCGGCATTGAAGCCCCGGCCACCTTCAAGCCAGGAAACCGCGCGGCGAGGGCTCGCGCGAGTTCCCCAGCCACGCCGTCCGCGCCGCCGTAAAAGTAATGGCTTGCCCCCGTCTTGCGACCCGCGTCGCAGACGGCAAGCATGAGATCCGGTCCATAGACGCGGGTCATGTTCCGGTTTCCATGCAACCGCCCCAGCCATACAAGCGGCATGCCGTCGGGCGCGGCCAGGAAGGCGCCGTTCATGGCGGATCTCAGGCCGGGGTTGTCCCTCGATTCGACGATATTATGGGCGTTGCAGAAGCAGACGTACCCCAACGGCGCCCCGGATCGCGCCGCCAGCACACGTTGAACCGCCTCCTCCAGCGTCAGAGCATGGACACTTACACCCAGGACATCGAATCGGGGAGGCGAAGAGGTGCTCATGGCAATGTATCATCCGGGCCTAAACCTGCGGACTTGATGGCCACGAGAAACATAACGCGGCTAAGCTGCAACCAAAGAGGCTATAAGCTGTAAGTTAAGAGCTTTAAGTTCAAGCAGGTCTTGGCAGATCGGCGATCTGCTTTCAGCTATCTGGAATAAACCATGAGGCTCTACTGTCGCTCGTTCTGGAAATCCTCGCAGACTGAGACAACATGGGCGTTTTAAGGCACCTTCTTTTCGTTGCCCCAGAGTTTCGGACCATAGCCGTGTTGCTTGCGCCAGGCATCGCGCCAGAGATGGATGTCCGTGGCGCCGATCGGTGGCATCGGCTTGCGTTCCTCCTTGCTGAAGGAGCGGGGCAAGGGACTGGCGGTGTCCTGATACCAGTAGGCGACCGATGCCAGATCGAGCGTGAGGTTGTTATTGCTGCCATGCTCGATGGTATAGCGGCAGGACTTCTCGAAATAGACCGGGTCCGCGATGTGGAAGCGGTAAACATGCGTCCGTCCAAGCCAGCCGGACTCATCTTTGTTCACGCGGGCATAGCCGAAATAAGGATGCTGGAAGAGCTCCTTGGGCGACCACGAGGTATTGAAGTAGTCCTCAGTGCCGGTACCGTTCAATGTGAGGTTGGCATCGCCATCGATGAATATCATCTCGTCGCCCTCTCCATACCACATCGTGGTGGGGCAGTTGACGTAATAGTTCACTCCGACGAGGTGTCCCTTGCCCTTGATGTCGGCAAAGAGGTAGTTGTCTTTGCCATCGAGGTTCTTGCCGCCAGGTCTGCCCAGCAGACCCCACTCGTTTTCACCATCGGGCAAAGCCTCCGTGAGCTCATGATTATACCAGGCATGGAAACGCCCGAGATCCGCAGGCAACTGCGGCACTTCGTCGTAGTCGATGTTATAGTAGAGCGCCTTGATCACGGCGCCGCTTTGATTCTCGATTTCGATTCGGGCCCCCGTGGAGAACGGCATAGCGAAGTAGCTCACGTATGATTTTCCCCAGCCGGGCGTGACGGCCAGCGGCGCGCTGACGAAGTTGTACACTTCGCCCCAGCCATTTCCGAAGAAGGCGCCGATCGGTGCCTCCACCGAAGGATATGAGTTCCCATCCCAATACATCCGAATGATAACATCGTTGCGGTTGAGCACCTCCGCGCCGGGTGACAGCGTGATCCAGATATGCGTGATGATGCCCGCGCCGCTTACCTCCATGATATTTACCTTCGCTCCATCGACGATGCCACTGGCGCTGTCGGCATTGCCGCCGCTGCGATCATAGCTGCCGACGCGTTTCGATTTCACGTTCGAACGCATTCTTGCGAGTCCGCCGAATTCCGCGATCGGTTCCTGGGCGCAGAGAGTCGCTGCGGCCACAAGACCGGCGACGAGACAAATCATGTTCTTAATTTTCATGATAAAACAAAGGGTTCAGGTTGAGCGGCGGAGCCGCCTGGCAGGCGGGCCTGCCAGGGGCGTGATCCAAGCTAGAACGCGCTGCCGTCGGCCTTGGTGCCGCAGAAGTTGACCTCCAAACCGAGCTCCTTTGCCAGCGCGGCCTTGGTATAGGCCGCGAGATCGGCCTCCTTGGCGGAATTGGCATAGGCGACATGCATATGGTTGGCCTTGTGCTTCGCCATGAACTGGTCACGAGACACGCCATAGGTGACCGCGTGCATGATCGGCCACTGCGGAGTGGTCTCCTGCCAGCGCCGTTCCGTCTCAGCCTGCGGCAACGCAGCAACCCTTGCCCGTCCAATGTCCATCTTGAGCTTTCCCTCTTCGATGAAGATCCGGCTCCAGACGATCTCGCCGGGCTTCGCGACACCCCGCAAGGTGCCGCCGCCCAGACGGAAGAACATAGGCGGCTGGCGCAGCGAATCGGAGCCCTTGTAGCCTCCGATGTGATGCGCAGCCGGCGCGCTGCCGGAAATCAGGAGAACCCAGATATAGTCCTTCGTCGATCCGCTCTTGTCCCAATCGCCCCAGCGGACGTCGTGAAGCGTGTTCTCGACCGGCTGCCCGAGCGCAGAATGCACGCGCTGGGTGAACAGGCCGTCCAATCCGGCGCATTCGTCCGCTTCGTTGAAGTGTGTAAACGGCTGGCCGGGGCGGATGACCTTTCCTGCCGCATTCTTGACCGGCGGCCGGTCCGAATTGTTCAGCAGGCCTTCGGCCAAATCGGAGGCCGGCAGGAGATCCTTGAGACCTTGCTGATACTGAATGCCGATGGTGTCGCAGCCAAACTCATCGCCGATGCGCAGCGCCGCAATGTAGGTCTTGCACTGCATGAGCACCTGCTTGGGCGTGAGTTCGGTCGCCTCGTCTTTTCCGAAATTGAACTTCAAGCCTTTCTTCACCAGCCAGGCATAGGCTTCGGAGGCCTCCTCGTCGCTGACCTGCGTGGCCCCATAGTAAAGGGAGGACTGCGACAAGCGCTCCTTGTAAACGCCTGTCCGATTGAGCAGCTCATCCGGAATGATGGCGTTGTACATGCCCATGCAACCCTCGTCGAACACGCCCATGATCGATTTGTTCTTCTGGAGATCGGCTGCGATTTTCCGGGCGACGGCGACGGCCTTGGCAGGAATCTTTGCCTTGGCAAACGGTTTCACGTGCGAGAGATCGTGCTTCACCTTTCCTGTGAGCAACCAGGTCTTGAGCCGGTCGAGGAAGTACGAGTCCGTGAAATCCTCGCTCCAGAGGGTGGAATAAACGACACCGGCCTTGGTCAACGAGCCATTGAGGTTGAGCATGCCAACAAGTCCCGGCCATTGCCCGCTCCAATTTGCGACCGTCAGAATCGGCCCGCGATGGGAAATGAGCCCGGCGAGCACATGGTGCGAATATTGCCAGACCGCCTCGGCCACGATGAGAGGAGCCTTGGGATCGATCTTGGAAAACGCCTCCATGCCTTCCTTCTGGGAACTGATGAAGCCGTGTTCTTCCGCGGCCTTGTAGGGATGAATGCGTTTAACTTTACAGCCCAGGCCCTTGAGCTTTGCCGTTAGGGCCTGCTCCATTGCATGCTGTGCGGCCCAGCAGACTTTGTTCGCCGAAGCGCGCAAATCGCCGCTGGCTACGAGGAGAATCGTTTTAGCAGATAATTTCTTTTTCATATGGAATTCAGGTGTTGGTCATCAGACGACGGGTGGTGAGAAAACTGCCATGCATGTGGTGGAAAACGCGGTACTTCGCATCATGATAGGAATGTGTGCGGCCACGGGCCGGATGGATGATGATCTGGGCCGCATTCATTGCCGACATGGCTGCAAGCACCGACGGGTAGCGCTCCGCGGCCACAGCGCCCAGCACGGCCGATCCGAGCAACACGGCTTCGGGCTCCTTGGGCAGCACAAGACGGCATCCGGTGATGTCGGCATGCTCGCGCAGGAAGACGCGATTCTTGGTGCCGCCGCCGCAGGCCAGCAGCGTGTCGATGGCATAGCCCTTTCGGTTCATCACCTCGATGATGTGGCGCGTGCCATAGGCGACGGCCTGGATTGCAGCCAAGTATTGGCGGGCGAGGTCGTCAGCCGTGGCCGAGAGACTCAGGCCCGAGATCGCACCTTTCAACGTGGGGTCGGCGCGCGGCGAGCGGTTGCCGTGAAAATCGGGCAGGATGTGCAAGTCGCGCGTCAACTCCGCAGGATGCGCAGCGTGCTCCGTTTCGGCGAGCGCA
>JBAZHQ010000169.1:0-7625 GCA_041652235.1 Opitutaceae bacterium
CTATGTGTAGGCGCTAGACATCTTCCAGCTTAAAATCTCCTCGGTTTTCCCTTTCAGGCCAGATTCCAGTCACACACCCATGCCGAGAACGCAGGCGTGGAGTTCGCCCAAAAGGCATTCGGAACTTCCTCGATCGAGGCGCTGCGGGCGAAATCCGCCCAGGAGATTATGGACGCGGCATTGAAGCCCCCGCGGAGCAGATTCTATCCGAACATCGACGGTTATTTTCTACCGGAAGACGGCCGCGCCATTTTCGCCGCCGGCAAGCAAAGCCATGTCCCGCTTCTGGCCGGGTGGAACAGGGACGAAGGCAGTTTCCGCGCCTTCTTTGGAGACGACCAGCCAAGCGTCGAGACCTATGTCGCGCGAGCCAAAGCCAAGTTTGGAAGCGACGCGGAAACTTTCCTTAAGCTCTATCCGGCGGCGACCGATGCCCAGGCAAAGCGCTCCGGACAGGATCTCGCGGGGGATCAATTCATGGGCTACAACACCTGGAAATGGATGGAGGAGCATCTGAAGACAGGAGGATCGTCCATTTTCCGCTACAAATTCGATCATACGCTGCCGCTGCCCAAGAATGCCGCGCCGGGCCTGGAGCCGACGGCGCCACACGCCTGCGATATCGAGTATGTCTTCCAGATGCTCCCGGCCAGAGACCTGCCATGGAGGACTGAGGACCAGCAACTGTCGGAACTGATCTCTTCCTACTGGACCAATTTCGCAAAGACGGGCAATCCGAACGGCCCGGGCCTGCCGCGATGGCCGGAATATAACAGCCGGGATGGTTACCCGGTGATGCGCCTCGATGCCACTTCCAGCGCCGCCCCGGACAAGCAGCGGGAGCGCTACGAGTTTCTCGATCGGCTCAATTCCGCCCGCTAACCTGCATTCATCCTACCGCGGCAGACGCGACCAAAGAGGCCAGACGCCAGAGGCCAACGGTTGGACGGTCGGACAGTAGGACGGTCGGAAGTCGGTACAAACCCGAACCCCTTTGCCGAAGAGTTCGTGCCACAGGGAAATCGTCGCAAACATGCGCGATTCGTAAAGATAGTCACACACCGCTGACGCCCCTATTTCTTCTCCGGCACGGGGAAGCCGCGTTTGCGCATGAGGGCGTCGATGCCGGGGTCGCGGCCTCGGAAGGCGCGGTAGGCTTCGGCGGGGTCCATCGTGTTCCCGATGGAGAAGATGCATTTCAGAAGCTTGGCGGCGACGTCCTTGTCGTAGGGGCCTTTGGCTTCGGTGAAGGCTTCGTAGGCGTCAGCGGTGAGCGTGTCGGCCCAGAGGTAGCTGTAATAGCCGGCGGAATATTCGTCGCCCGAAAAGATGTGCGAGAACTGGGGCGTGCGATGGCGCATCACGATCTCCTTCGGCATGCCGAGCCTGGCGAGCTCGTCGCGCTCGAAGGCGGCGGGGTCGATGTCAACATCGCCCGCCATGTGGAGCTTCATGTCGATGAGGGCGGCTGCGAGGTACTCGACCGTCTGGAAGCCCTCGTTGAATTTGGAGGCGCGATTGATTTTCTCCAGGAGCTCCTTCGGCATGGGCTTGCCCGTCTGGTAATGGAGCGCGAAGCGGTTGAGCACCTCGGGGGTGCTGAGCCAGTGTTCGAGGAGCTGCGAGGGAAATTCCACGAAATCGCGGGCCACGCTGGTGCCGGAGAGACTCGGGTAGCTTACGTTGGAGCAAAGGCCGTGAAGCGCATGGCCGAACTCATGGAAGAGCGTCGTGGCGTCATCCCAGGAGATGAGGACTGGCTGGCCGGGCCGGCCCTTGATGAAGTTCGCATTGTTGGAGACGATCGTCGTGATCTCGCCAGCGAAGCGCTCCTGGTTGCGGTAGGCGTTCATCCAGGCACCGGAATGCTTGCCGGTGCGGGCATAGGGATCGAAGTACCAGAGGCCGATATGCTGGCCCGTCGTGCGATTCCTGACTTCGTAGGTGACCATGTCCGGGTGGAACACCGGCAGGCCTGAAACCGGAGTGAAACTGAAGTCGAAGAGCTCGCCTGCGACCCAGAACATGGCTTCGCGGAGCTTATCGAGCTGCAGGTAGGGCTTCACCTCATTCTCGTCGATATCGTAGCGGGCCTTGCGGACTTTCTCCGCGTAGAAGCGATAATCCCAGGGAGCGATGGCGATGCCGGCCTTCTCCTTGTTGGCGATCGCCTGCATGTCGGCGACTTCCTCGTGCACTCGGGCGACTGCGGGCTTCCAGACGGCTTCCATGAGAGCCATGGCACGCTCGGGAGTCTTGGCCATCTGATCCTCGAGCCGCCAGTGCGCGTGAGTGGGGTAACCCAGGATCTTGGCACGCTTGGCGCGCAGTTTCAGGATCTCGGCGATGATATTCTTGTTGTCCTTGGCATCGCCGTTGTCGCCGCGGCTGTAATAGGTGCGCCAGACCTTCTCGCGCAGGTCGCGGCGGATCGAATAGGTGAGGAACGGCTCCATCGAGGAGCGCGTGTTCAGGATGGCGAACTCGCCCTTGTGGTTGCGCTCCGCGGCGGCGGAGACTGCGGAAGCGCGCAGGGCCTCGGGAAGGCCGTCAAGATCGCCCGACTTCAGGTAAAGAACGTAGTCGCTCTCGTCGGCGAGAACGTTGGCGCTGAACTGAGTGGTTAGAGAGGCGAGCCGCTGGTTGATCTCCCCGACGCGCTGCTTGGCCTCGGCGTCGAGCCTGGCTCCCTGGCGGATGAAGTTGTTGGTAACGTACCAGACGAGTCGTTGCTGCTCGGGACTGAGCCTTGCCTTCTCGGGCGAGTTGTAAACGGCCTCGATGCGCCTGAAAAGCTTCTCGTTCTGGTAGATCTTGTCGCTGAACTCGGCAATTCTGGGGGCCATTTCCCTCTCGATGGCCTGAAACTCGGGCGTGGAGAGATTCTGGCTCCAAACCCCGAAAAGAACATTCAGGTTGGTGAAAGGGCGTCCGCAATTTTCCAAGGCGGCGATGGTATTCTCGAAGCTCGGCGCCGCCGGATTAGCCGTAATGGCGTCGATCTCGGCGAGGTCGCTCTTCATGGCCTCCTCGAAGGCAGGCTTGAAGTCCTCAAGTTTGACTTCGTTGAAAGGAGGAACGCCTCCAAAAGGGCCGGACCAGGATTTCATAAGAGGATTAGCCTCGCTGCCGAAGACGGAGCTTATGCCGGCCAGAAGGACCAGAGCCGGCGATGCGAGCTGGGTAAGATTGATCATGAGTGTTTGCGGAACGGTAACCAGGTCCGGGCGGTCGGCAACTTTAGAGGTTAGAAGCCAGAGGCCGGAAGCCGGAGGCCAGCAGGACGACCCAGGGGTGTAAGAGGTGTAACCCGTTCGACAAGCTCAGGGCCTGCGGGAGCGTAAGCAAGGGTAAGGGCGTGAAGGGGCAGTCAGTAGCTGTTGGCGGTCGGCTATCGGTTGTCAGCTCTCGGACGCCACAGCCAGATCTTACCGACTGCTGAAAGCCGACTGCCGAAAGCGGCCCGTCCGTCCGGACGGGCTACCGGACAGACTGCATCAGTTTGAAATTCACGGCGTCGACGAGGGCCTGCCAGGAGGCCTCGATGATGTTATCGCTGACGCCGACCGTGCCCCACATGGCCTTCGTGTCGCCGCTCTCAATAAGCACCCTCGTACGGCTATTGGTGCCCTGGCGGCCCTCCATGATGCGCACTTTGAAGTCGCGCAATTCCATCTCGCGGAGTTGCGGGTAGACAGGCTCAAGCGCGCTGCGCAGAGCCTTGTCGAGGGCTCCGACGGGGCCCGTGCACTCGGCGACCGTGTAATAGCTCTTGCCGTCGACGCGTACTTTCACGGTGGCCTCGGCAAAGAGCTCGTCCTGATGGCGCTCGACGATGACACGGTAGCCCTCGACATCGAAGAATTTCTTGCTCATGCCCAGCGCCTTCGCGAGGAGAAGCTTCAGGGAGGCGTCGGCGGCTTCGTATTCATATCCGCGGTACTCCAGGTCCTTGAGCTCCTCGATGAGGGCCTTGATGGCGGGAGATTTCTCATCCAGCTCGTAGCCGAGCTCCCGCGCCTTCACGACGATGCTGGAACGGCCCGCCATGTCGGAAACGAGGACCCGGGTCTGGTTGCCGACAAGGGAGGGATCGATGTGCTCGTAGCTGCGCTTCACCTTTGTGGCGGCGTTGGCGTGCAGGCCGCCCTTGTGCGCAAAGGCGGAGGCTCCCACATAGGGCGCCTTGGAGTCGGAGCGCAGGTTGGCGAGTTCGTCGAAGTAGAGGGACAGCTCGCGCAGCTGGCGCAGGCCGGAGGCGCATTTCGCGGTGCGCCCCATCTTGAGAAACAAGCTCGGGAGGATGGTGACGAGGTTGGCATTGCCCGTGCGCTCGCCGTAGCCGTTCATGGTGCCCTGCACAAGCGAAGCCCCGGCGACCACGCCCGCGAGAGCCACGGCAACGCCCAGGCCGCTGTCGTTATGCGGGTGTATGCCGACCTTGTCGGAGCCGAACTCCTTGACGACTTCGCCGACGATGGCCCTGACGTCGTCCACCAGCGTGCCTCCGTTGGTGTCGCAGAGCGTGAGATTGGAAGCGCCGCCGCGAATGGCCGCCGCAAGCGCCTTCATGGCATAGGCGGAGTTGTCCTTATAGCCGTCGAAGAAATGCTCCGCATCGTAGATCACCTCGCGCCCATTCGCCACGAGGAAGCGCACGGATTCCTCGATCATGGCGAGGTTCTCTTCGGGAGTGGTGCGCAGGATCTCGTTGACGTGAAGCAGCCAGGTCTTGCCGACGATGGTCATGACGGGCACGCCGCTGGCCAGCAGGGCCTGCATCTGCGCGTCCTCCTCGACTTTCGCACCGGCACGGCGGGTGGAGCCGAAGGCGGCGATCTTCGCATGCTTGAGCTTCAGGTTCCTGGCCTCGCTAAAATAGGCGATATCACGGGGGTTTGAGCCTGGGAACCCACCCTCGATATAATCCACACCGAATGCATCGAGACGCTGCGTGATGAGCAGCTTGTCGGTGACCGAGAAATTAATCCCCTCACCCTGCGTGCCGTCGCGGAGTGTCGTGTCGTAGATCTTGATGGATGGGTTATTCATAAAAAACGAAACCCCGGGCGTTGAGCCCGGGGTTTTGAAGGTTCGCAGGTGTCAGCTTGCTTGCTTACGCCATGGCTCCATACCCGGGCTCGCGGCAGAGATTAATAATCTTGCCGGAGAACGCGCTGATAATGGGCGAGTGGAGGATCATGTCGAGCGATTGGGAGAAAAAGAGGAACGACTGGAAAGTCGATCCTCTTTTCAAACAGGTGCGCAGAAATCTCGCCTACTTCGCTCTGGCGGCGAGATATGCTTTCCACGCCTCGAGTTCGGATTGTCCCTTGAAGACGGGTCCGAAATGAGACGTTCTGGCGGCGAGATATGCTTTCCATGCGTCGAGGGTGGTGATCTCGCCGGCCTTGGACCAGGTGAAGCCGGCGCGATAGCGGACCTTGCCGTCGGAGTCGGTGCGGAAGAAGCAGAGGGCCTGTTCTCCCTTGTCGCCGTGCGGAGCCCGGCGCATTTCAAGGACGGACGCCGGCGATGCGGCCAGGCCAGTGCCGAGCGCTTCGCCATCGATCCGATCCCATACGGCCATGATGCCGGTGGCTGCATCCTGGAAGAAAACGGCATCGGAGGTTTGCTTGAACAGGCCTGCGGCAATCGTGAGCCCGGGGATGGGTTTCCGATTCTCATCGAGGAACAGGGCCTCGACATCGAAGAGCTGCTCGCCCATGCGCAACGTCGTGTGGCGCGTCTCGACGATCGTCTTGCCATCGATTGCGGGATAGCGATAATCGACGCGGAAGGAGGCCTCATCCGGCGTCGTGTCGTAGATGGAGGCCCATTCATAGACATTGGATATCACCAGCTTGTCGCCGTGCCAGATACCCAGACCCCCGCAGCCGCGGGAGTCGCCCGTGTTGAATTGATCCATGCCCTCTCCGTGGTCCACGTGGTAGCTCAGCTTCCCGGCGATATCGAGGGCGAACCACTTGTTGAGAATCGGATACGGCACACGTTTGCTCCAGACGTCGATGCCGCTGTTCTCAAGGGAATCCCGCAGACCGGGGCCGTAGATGCGGAAGGCCACCTTGTCATTTTCCCAGGCAAGATCGTCTTTGCGCTCAGGCACGAGGCGGGCATAGGCGCGAGGCTCCTTCAACTCGGCCAAGGCTTCTGCTTCGGCAAGGAACTTGGCGGGATCGGCGGCAGGCGTGGCACCGCCGAGCGCGGTGACAATCTCGCTACCGGCGAGAAGGAAAGCTCCCGTGCCGTAATCCTGGCGGGAATCCGGCCCCAAGTCGTCGGGGGCGAAGCCGATGCGCTGCACAAAGCCGACGTATCCGTCCGGCTTGACACAGGTCATGAGGCCCTTCCAGCCCCGCTCGATGGCGGGCCAGACTGTGGCGCGATCGAGGAGCCCATGATTGACGCCCCAGGCGAGGCCGAAGACATAGAACGCGCTGCCGCTCAGCTCCCCGATTGGAATCTGATTGGGATCGAGCAGACTGGTTCGCCAGAGGCCGTCAGGCTGCTGGGTGGCCAGCACGGATTTGGTCATATCGCGGAAAAGATTCTCGTAGAAAGCGTACGTCGAATGGGTCTTCGGCATCGTTTCAAGCAGGAATCCGAGACCGCCATACACCCAGCCGTTGCCGCGGCTCCAGAAGGTCTTCTTGCCGGAGGGCGTCTTTTTGACAAAGCAAAGCGAGTCGCGGAAGAACAGCTTCTCCTCTTTGTCGTAGAGCTGGTCATAAGTATACGCAAATTCACGGTCCATGAATTCGAGGTATTTCGCGTCTCCCGTGATCAGTGCCAGGCGTGAATAGGTCGGCGGCGCCATGTAGAGCGCATCGCACCAGGTCCAGCGGTCGGTGACCTCCACGCCCGGAGTTTTCGGGGAGTAGCGGAAATCGAGCGCCTCGCCGATCGGAGAAGCCAGCACGGAATCGACGCGGGCCTTCACCGGCTCGAGCCGGTGCTTCTTCGATGGGTCCATGCGATAGACGTCGAACCAAGTGTGCCCCACAGCGACATCATCGGCATGATATTTGTGATAGTGAGGCATCCAGCCCGCCTGATTGCCGTAGCTGATGACAGCACCGAGGTATTTCGAGTCGCCCGTCACCTGGGCGAGCCGGAAAAGTCCATCGTAGTAGGGAGCGGCGACCCAAAAGGTGATCAAGTTGGTCCCAATGGGGTTCGCGAGCTGCCAGTCGGCGGAACGCTTGAGGGTTGCCACGATCTGCCGGGCATCGAGCCCGGTGGCGGAGCCGGCCGTTGTGTGAGAAGCGAGGGAGGGCTTATTCATTTATTGGAGAGGGGGGGTAGTTAGTCCGAAGTTGGGAGCTAGTATCCTGAAGCGGCGGAGCCGCAGCAAAGGAGATAGAATCGAGGAGCGATTGGTTTCTGGCGTAGGAGCCTGCTTGCAGGCGATCAGGGCGTTGGCGAACGACAAGGCATCGCTTGTAAACAAGCTCCTACATCCAACAAGACCTCGTGACGTAGGAGAACCGTCTCCTATGTGCGCGAAGTTGAGAGATATCCTGCGTTTGACGTTCAATCGGATCGGCGATGAAGAACGAAGGTTTGGCGGGCCCGATCAGCGGGCGAGCCAGCCGCCGTCGACC
>JBAZHQ010000169.1:7635-9048 GCA_041652235.1 Opitutaceae bacterium
GAGGCTGCAGAGGCCAGGAAGACCACCGCGCCCTTGAGATCGTCGGGGGTGCCCCAGCGTCCGGCGGGAATGCGTTCGAGAATGGCGGCGGAGCGCTTTTCGTCGGCGCGCAAGGGAGCGGTGTTGTCAGTCGCCATATAGCCGGGAGCGATCGCGTTCGCGTTGATTCCCTTTGAAGCAAGCTCATTGGCCATGAGGCGCGTGAGACCCTGTACTGCGCTCTTGGAGCAGGTGTACGACGGCACGCGGATGCCGCCCTGGAAAGAAAGCATGGAGGCGATGTTGACGACCTTGCCCTTGGCCCCGCGGGAGACGACATCCTTCACGAAGCACTGGCTGAGGAAGAAAACCGCGTCGATGTTGATGCCCATGACGTCGTCCCAGTCCTTCTCGGAAAATTCGGTGAATTCGGCGCGACGAATGATGCCCGCGCAGTTCACAAGAATATCGAGACTGGCGAAATTCTTCCTGGCTTCGGCAATCACCTGGGGGATGGCGCTGCGATCGGAAAGATTGGCGCTGATCGTGACGCACTTGCGACCGAGGGCGGCAACCTGTTTGGCGGTGTCTGCGGCTGGGAGGATATCGACGGCGACGATGTCGGCGCCGGCTTCAGCAAGCGCGAGAGCCATGCCCTGGCCGAGGCCGCGAGCGGCACCGGTGACGATGGCAACTTTCCCGTTGAGTTTGAATGAGTCGAGGATGGAGGACATGATGGGTGGAAATTAGCTATAAGCTTTAAGCTATTAGCTGTAAGTTTCAGATGGATGAGATGCTGTTGGTTACTGAGAAATGGAGCCGGCATTGTGCGGAAGCTCGGAAGTATGAATTGAAATTGGGGTGCGGGAACGGCGACTAGCGCAGGTCGGGGATGAGGATCTTGTCCATGTCATCGAAGCGCTGGTTCTCGCCGCCCATGGCCCAGACGAAGCGATAGGCGTTTGTGCCGACACCGCTGTGGATGGACCAACTGGGAGAGAGCACAATGTGACGGTTGCTTACCCAAAGCGGACGCGTCTCTGCCGGCTCACCCATCATATGCAGCACGGCGTGGCCTGCCGGAACGTCGAAATAGCAGTAGACCTCCGAACGCCGATCATGTGTGTGACTCGGCATCGTGTTCCAGATGCTTCCCGGGGCGAGCTCGGTGAACCCAAGGACCAGTTGGCAGCTTTTGATGCCGTTTTCATGGATGACTTGGTTGATGGTGCGCTCGTTGGCATCAGTCTTGGAGCCGAGCTTGAGCTGGTTGTTCTGAGCCGGAGTAGCGAGCTTCGTCGGGTAATCGGCATGGGCAGGATAGCTGACGATGTAAAATGCGGCGGGATCGGAAGCGGCGGCGCTCTCGAAAGTGACCTTCCGGCTGCCACGTCCGATGTAGAGGCAGTCGAGCTTGTTGAGCTTATATTCGCT
>JBAZHQ010000170.1:0-9040 GCA_041652235.1 Opitutaceae bacterium
ACTTGGGAAGCGTCGAAAGTAGAGGCGCCCGATCAACCCCTGGCTTCCGACTGGCTCGCCGATCGTTTTCTATATGATGTGCAATTGGCTTCCCTGCGTAACGATCCGCATGGGAAGAATCTCCTGGAGAATCTCCACGCCAATATCGATACCCCCGAATCGTTTCTCCAGACCATCCGGGAACTCATCGAGGAGACCTCCATCCAGGGATTCAATGTCCTATGCCTCTTCCCCGTGCTGAGCGATCTGGGAGCCTACGGTGGTGAGGAAAGTACCGGTCTTCATACTCACATGATTTTGAGATCCCTTCTGGATGAAGCCTTGGCCATCCTGTCGGCCGCAGTTTTCGATCAACAAAAAAAGCTGACTGAAACCGCTCTCAGATACGGTACGACAACCATACTCCTGCGCGAGTTGTCTTCCTCCGCATCGAAGGAAGAGAATGTCATCGCGACATTCCGTTCAACGCTCGGCGATCTTGGCATCGAGCGAGCGGGCCTTTTCCTGTTCGACGCACCCAATAAGCGTTCAAGCAATGAGGGTAAATCCGGGCGCTGGCACGCCTGGGGCTCATCGAACGTTGCGCGTGCTCCGGTTTCGGTATCTCGCTTCGAATTCAGCAGCCTCTTGCCCGGATTTCAATCCTCCGCATGGGTGTACCTGCCTCTGCTATATGATGAGGAGTTATCTGGCATGGTCGTGCTGGATGCCAGGAACGAGTTCCTGGCGCACTATCCGGATCTGGTGCGTCTCTTTACCGTCTCACTGCACGCAGCCAGGATGCGCGAAGCTTTGTCGAGGGCCAATGCAGAGCTTGTGGAGACATCAAGGATGGCAGGGCTCGCGGAGATGGCCACGGGGGTTCTCCACAACATCGGCAATGCCCTCAACAGCGTTAACACCTCAAGCAGTCTCGCGATCGACTTCATGCGAAAGTCGCGAGTCACGAGCGTAGCCAAGGCGGCCCAGCTGTTGCAGGAACACCGCAAGGATCTTGCCGAGTATCTCACACAGGATCCCCGGGGCCGGCAATTCCCTGAATTCCTAAGTCAGCTGGCAGGACATCTCCAGAGCGAACGGGAATCACTTATTAAGGAACTCGAGGCTCTCAGATCGATGGTGGACCACATCAACCAGATCGTGGCCTCCCAACAAAGTTATGCTCATGTCTCCGGGCTTTCCGAGCTCATCCCTCCGGCAGATCTTGTGGAAATCGCCATAAAACTGTGCGAGGCATCCCTGACCCGCCACCATGTCAACGTGCGTCGCATCTTCGCGGATACCGCTCCGGTGCTGGTGGAACGGCAGAAGGCGATTCAGATTCTGGTCAACCTGATCCAGAACGCAAAAGAGGCCATGTCGGAGACTCCGGACAAAGACAAGGAGCTCACCATCCGCATAGAGTCGGCGGGCATTGGCAGGATCGCCATCGCAGTCGCCGATAATGGCGGCGGCATCCCCCAAGAGAACCTGGTGCGCATCTTCTCATTCGGTTTCTCCACCAAGGAAGGGGGACACGGCTTCGGCCTGCACAACGGCGCCCTGGCGGCAAAGGAAATGGGAGGCTCACTAACAGGTGACAGCAAGGGGACCGGGATGGGCGCAACCTTCGTGTTTGAACTTCCGACCGCGCAGGTGGCGGGAGAGAGCGTAAGGGAGCAAGAGCATAAGGGCGTAAGAGCGTAAGCGAGATAAGCAGTCGGAAGTCAGCACTCGGTTCTTCGGAAACTTTGAACTTACGACTTACAGCCTAAAGCTTGCCTATATGCCTTTCTCTGTGCCCACCGTGACCTCCGTGTTGCATATCTAAACCGCGAACAGGTCCTTGGCTATGTTTTGGGGCGCAAGGCTTCGACCTGGGACACCAGGATCTTTCCGAGATTTTTCAGTAGAATGAAAGGCGGATGCGTCGGCCAGGCTACGAGGGCTGCTTCGGCTTGGCTAATCTCATCGACGATGGCATCCGCTACCGAACTGAATACTCCATGCTGGCGCAGTTGAGCCAGGCAGACATCAAGCCTTGGTGGCGCCTCTCCGCGAATCTCGGCCAACAGGGCATGACGCTCAGACTCCGTAAGCCGCTCCAGAAGGATAAACAAAGGCAGCGTGAGCTTTCCGCTCATCAAGTCCGTTCCGAGAGTCTTGCCCATGCGTTTCTCTTCTCCGAAAAAATCCGCCAAGTCATCGTAAATCTGATAGGCAATTCCAAGGTGGCGTCCGAATCGTGCTGAAGCATCCACAATCTCCGCCGGCATCCCGCTCAAGCGGGAGCCAAGCTGGCACGATGCCCTGAAGAGCTCGGCTGTTTTCAGATCGATCACCCGATGATAGTCCTCACGCGAGACCTGCGTCGTGCCCCGACGCATGGTCTGGATGATCTCGCCCGCGCAAACCATCCGGGTGGAGGCGGAAATGATCCCGCAGATCTCGGCGGTCGGATATTGGGATGCCAGATGCAAGGCGTGGGAAAACAGAGCGTCTCCAAGAAGAACCGCCGCGGCGGAACCGTAGGCTTGGGCTGCGGTGCGGCGATTGCGGCGCACTTCGGCACCGTCCATGATGTCATCGTGAACCAAGGTCGCCAGGTGTACGAGCTCCACCACAGCCGCAGCCTTCACGTGATCGGGGGAGACTTTGCCGTCATCCTTCCATCCGCTCAGAAAAACCAGCGAGGGACGAATGCGTTTCCCCGACTTATCGATGCAATAGTCGGCCATCTCCCGGATCTCAGGCTCGAATTGGGCGATCTGGTCGTGCAAGAGACGATTGAGCTCCGCCATGTGCGGCTTGAGCCGTCCAAACGCATCTTCAAACAAAGGCGTGGAAGCATGGGTCGAATCGGTGAAAGTCGGAGATGACATTGAAGATACCACCTTAGTAAGGATTGCCCGCTTGGCTAGCAGCTTCGCCAGGGCAGGGAGACTGAAAGCCCGACTCATCATCCGGGTTGCGAGTAACCGGGTTAGGTCTATGGGATGCTGCGGTTTTTGATTTGAACGCAAAGGACGCGAAGGAGATGAGAGGTCGCAAAGGCATACATCGCTTATGCTTGGTTCTTCGCCCCAAGCACAAACGCGGGCTGTCGCCGGAGGCAGGAAACCGGGCATTGAGAAAGCTCCTTTCGGGTAGTTTGCGGTCTCAAATCCTCCAGTCCGATCGAGTGCCTTGCCTTCGCGACCTCTCTTCCCCTCTGCGTACTCCGCGTTCCCAATCAGCATTCTTCTTTCCTGCTGTTCAAATCCGCGGCGGAAACTAAATATCCTTGCATGCCGTCGCCCCGTATTCTGAGCCACTTTGACCAACCCTCGGAGCGGATGCCGGGTTCGCATCTGAAAGTGCGAGGCTGGGTGGCAAGCATGGCACCCATCAGACAGATTGCGACATCGCGTGCGGCAAGGATCGAGCTGAGCCGTGAGGAAAGGCCTGACGTCAGCGCGGCCCATCCGGACTATCCCTATGTTACCGGATTCAAGGGCCTCATTCCCCCCAACGCGATGGACGGGGACACTCTCACGCTGGTTTGCTCATCCGAAGAAGGAGAAGCCGGCATCTCCAATGAGATACGGGAGGCGCAGCCTGCCGCCGACAAACGGGCGAGATTGGAGCGCATCCGCCCCTTCCTCAGGAGGGATCTGCCCTGCCGCGAAACCTCCTTTCATTTCGATTTCCTGACGCCGGAAATACGCGCGAGGTGCCACGTGGAAGACACCGAGAACGTGTCGGAATTCGCCTATGCGCCGATGGTGAGGGAGTTGATCGACGCCTGCGCGGGAGGTCTGGCCCTGGATTGCGGAGCGGGACGCCGCTCGGGCTGCCTGCCCAACGTGATCAACCTCGAGATCGTCCCCTACCCTAGCACTGATGTGCTGGCGACAAACGAACAGCTTCCGTTCCAGGACAATACTTTCGACCTGGTCATTTCCTGCGCCGTGCTGGAGCACGTGCGCTACCCGTTCGAGGCCGCAAGGGAGATCACCAGGGTCACGAAGCCGGGCGGCTTGATTTACGCGGATGTGCCCTTCCTGCAGCCCTACCACGGGTATCCTTCTCATTACTACAACATGACCCACCAGGGGCTAGCCAACCTCTTCTCGGAATCCTGCGAGATAGAGAAGAGCTTCGTGCCCCGCTATGGCCTGCCCATCTGGAGCCTCACCTGGTTTTTAAACAGCTACCTTGCAGGACTTCCCTCCGAGGAACGCGAGCGCTTCGCCTCAATGCGTGTTTCCGATCTGATCGGGAACACGATGGAGTACCTCGACCAGCCTTTCGTGAAGGAACTTTCCGACGCCAAAAACCTGGAATTGGCCTCGGTCACCTCCGTCCTGGCGCGCAAAAACGCCAAGCTTGAGAAGCAGACGACAGGTTCTTTCTTCAGCATCTTCCGCCGGAAATGACGGTCGGCAATCGATTGGCCACAAAAAGGCTCAAAAAGAGCCCATGTCTTCGAAATTGGACAAAGCGCGCCTATAGGCGCATCTAAGGTTCAGTATTCACCTCTGAATTTTTGTGCCTTTTCGTGGCGATCTTTCGCGGCTTTTGTCCCACTGACGCACTTATAGCTTACGCTCTTATCACTCTCCGCCTACCGGACCTCGTATACCTGGATGAGCGCAATGCCGGTGGAGTTGCCGCGGCCACGGACAGTGGCCGTATAGATGCCGGGCTGTAACTTGAGCAGAATGGTTGCGTCCTTCGACCCTGCCGCCAGGGGGGTGCCACCCATGCGGTTGGCGGCCTCATTCACGTCAGCAGGATCGTTGCCGACATCCCAGTTGTCATTCTCCCGAATCTCCTTGCCGAGACTTATGCTGTTGAGGAAGACCATGGGATCCTGCAGACAACCGGCGAGGCCGGGGTTCATGCTGGCCAAAGTCGGTCCCACGGCCTGCACAAGGACCTTCAAGGGTGTCGTACCCTTTACGATAAAGCCGGCAATCAGGACGTTGTCTCCCGTGCCCACATAGCCGCGTGAGGAAATAGCCCGCAAGCGCAGCGTTGCCGACGGGACAAAGGCGTCGGCGTCGTAGAATTCGATCATCCCGTTGCCCGTTGTGCTGCCCACTCCCCTGACGAGGGAAGTATAGCCACCGGTCGGCAGGGACGTATAGGATACCGCTTCGAGAGTGGAACTGGGAGCGGCTAAAGACACCGAACTCAAAGCTGCGCGGATGATGGCAGTATCGACCCAGTCGTCATTGCTCGCGGCAGCGATAAGGTTTCCGCCGAGGCTGTAAACCTGAATGGAAGGATTCGCGAGCACGCCACCGACGCCCGAAAGCGCAAGCGACGGCCCCAGCGACCGTTGAATAATGGATTTGTTTCCGGCGCCATCGATGATGAACCCAGCGATGAGGATCTGGTCGCCTGTGCCCACCCAGCCGCGCGTCGAGAGGCCGCGCAGCGAGCTGTCGCTTGGATCGATCCCCGAGGAGTAATTCGCGGTAAGCGTACCCGCAACGCTGCCGGTGACTGTTCCGGAGAGGTAAGCCGTGGAGGAGTCGATGGAGGCGGAGATTCGATTCCCCGATGGCAGAGTGAGCGCAAAGGACCCGGCGGAGGAAAGCGTGGCAATGCCCGTCTCGCGACTGCCGCCATCGACGAGAGTGACAACCATCTTGTCGTCCAGGGTGCGTTTGCCCGTGAAACAGTTATCCAGGCGCCCTTGAACGCTTCCCGCGTACAGGTCGTAAGCGAACGAAGCCGTTCCGGTGGAACCGAGCGACATCGGCACAAACAAAGTCCCCGAACGAGAGCCCGTGACAGTTCCCGACAAGAAGCCATTGTAGGAATCGATGCTGCCGGCCACTATTGCTCCGGATGGGAGGACAAGCCTGAAGCTGCCGTTGGACGCCATCTTGGCGGTCCCGCTCTCACCGGCATTCGCATCTCCCAAATACCCGATCAGCGTGCCATCGCTTCCGAGCATGGCAGCGAACACGCTACCCGTTCGCCCGTCGACACTGCCCGAATACAAAGCTGGAGAGACGGCGATACTGCCGGGTATCGTGGCCGTGAGGATGAATTGCGTGGATGTCCCTGCATACGTAAAGGCCCCCCAGAAACCGGTATCGCTGACCGTGGCTTGAAGAACGACAGCGTCAGACCCGTCCTTGACGATCACGAGCCCGCCATCCTGCACCTGGACTCCCGTGTATCGGAGCACCTTTGATGAATCCGTGAGCGATTGGGCGATGAAGACCGCAGTATTGTCGCGCAGGGTCATCAAGCTTAGCCGCCAGGATTTGTCGCTGAGAGTGCCGTTGTAAACGGATTCGGAGACATCCGATCCCGAACCGGAGACGTTCAAAACCACCGCCTTGGACGAAGTTACGGCCCCGGAGGAGTCCGTGGCATTGGCAGTGATCTTGTAGGTGCCCTCGGCGGGAGGAGTCCATGAAAGCTGGAATGGGGCAAATTTAACGATGCCTGCGCTCATGCCATTCTCGAAGAATTCCACGCTGCTGATCGCTCCGTCCACATCGGAGGCGCTAGCCGCCAGTTTCACGGCCGCACCCGCCTTGGCGCTCGCGTTGTTGAAAGGCGAAGTGACTGAAATGGCGGGAGGAGTATTTTCCTTTATGGTGATATGCGCAGGCACGGAGATGGTCGTGAAATCGTCGATACGAACCACGGCGCGGATCTGATAGGTGCCCGGGACCGAGAGGCCGATGACATACTGATAAGGCGAATCCTTCAGAGTCTGGAACTGCGAACCGTTCACATAAATATCGACGCTCGGCTTGCTCGCCGCGCCGATGTTTGTGTTTACGGAAAAGGTGATCTGCTCTCCGGCGACATAGGTGGCCCCATCCTGGGGACTGGCCAGCGAAACGTTGAGTCCCGTCGTTCCCGTGACTGGAAGCGCGTTAATCTGCACCGGCGTTGAGGAAACCTTGTTGCCATCATTATCCGTGGCGACCGCGATGAGCTCCATGGAACCGACGCCGTTCACATAGAAAGGCAGGAGGTAGGGATACTCCGTCACCACGCCCAGATAATGCCCATTCCCATAGAACTCGACCTTGGCGATCGTCCCGTCCACATCCAAGGCGGATGCGCATAGGAGCAACGTCGAGCCATACTCGACCTTCGTCGGGACCGCGGGCACGGCGGGCGCGGCTGGAGTGAGAGAGAAGTCCGTTTTCGGCTCGTTTATATGCAAGCCCACATAAGGTGATTCTCCGATCGGCGGCTTGACGACCACGGAAATGACCGCGGAGCCGCCGGTCTTGCCCAGGTTATCGGTCGCCACCGCCTGGACCGTGTAGGTTCCGGCGGCAAGAGGTTTATAGGTCGCCGAGAACGGCAGCGAGGTCACGGAGGCGATCTGCGTGCCGTTGACGTTGAATTCGACCTTGGCCACCGAGCCATCGCGATCGATGGCGTCGGCATTGATGCTGAAGACCTGGTTCATCGGCAGCTCGATTCCATCGACCAGATTCGTGATGGAAACCTCTGGAGCCAAATTTGCGATCACCGTGATCGAAACTTCAGCGGAGGTGATGGAGAGGCCGTTATTATCGGTAACGCGTGCCGAGATCTTATGAGTGCCGAGCGCCACATTGCTGGCCCAATCGAACACAAAAGGCTCGGAGAGTGGCGGTGGCGGGTCCTGATTAGCGGGGTTCTTCGGCAGGCCATCCGAAGCGATGCCATCGATGAGAAGCGCAATGGTGGAGAGCGAGGTGATGCCGCCGTCCGAGCCGGCCGCCCTCACCGTCACGGCCACATGGCTGCCTTGAATGATCGGAGCGGCGCCCGTCGTCGGATTTGCTATCTCTATGGTCGGGAACCCCGCCTTGACCGTGATGACGGCCGGAGTGCTTGAGACGGCGTTGCTCTTGTCGTCGTACGCAAGAGCCACGATGTTGTAAACGCCCGCCACTTCCGGCTTCCATGCCACACTGTAGGGGAAGCCCAAGACGGTTCCGGTCAGGCTACCGTTGATGTAGAATTCCACTTTCGTAATGAAGCCATCCGCATCGGTTGCGTCCGCGATGATGTTGGTTTCAACGCCCGCCGAGAAGGAGCTGTTGGGAACAGGATTGACGATGCGCACCGTGGGGAGCGCCCCGATCGGCGTCACCACCTGGATGGGCACGGTCGGACTGACCGCAAGCGCCGCGTTGTTGTTGTCAGTGGCGATGGCGGTCAGGTTATAGGTGCCGTTTGCCGGGGGGGGTATAATTGATCGAATAGGGAGCCGAGCTGTCCGAGCCGAACAGCACGCCGTTCACATAGAAATCGATCTTCTTGATGAAGCCACCCGCCTTGGTGCCCTGGGCCGTCACCACCACCGATGAGCCGTTGGGAACGATCGTGTTGGTGATCGGGCTGGTGATCGTGGTGCCCTCCACGAAGACGCGAATCGGCATGGAGGTCGCAACGTTGTCGAAAGCATCCGTCGTCTTCGCAGTGATGTAATAGGAGCCCGGCTGGGGCGGCGTCCATGAGATGATCGCATCGTTCACGCTGTGGCGAACCTCTCCCACCTTGCTGCCATCGATGAAGAATTGCGTGATATAGATCGAAGCAGTCCCGGAAACACGCGCCTTAATCACAACAACGCCAGCAGGCGGATCAATCGTCACTGCTGGAGTTGAGACGAATCCCCTGCCCGGGGAAGTCAGGGCTATGGTAGCGACAAGACCATCGGCACCTGGGGCCAGTGTCGTAGTGGCAGTCGCATCCGTTCCACCGCCCCCTGAAATGGTCACACTCGGAGCGGCTGTGTAGCCTGCACCCGCATCGATGAGAGTCAGGTTACTAACAATGATTTGGGTTATACTTGTAACGGTGGCCGCCGCTCCCGTGCCGTTACCCGTGATGGTGACCATTGGGATGGTCGTGTAGCCGCTTCCCGGGCTGGTCACCGTGAAGCCAGTGATAACGTTAGTAAGAAGATCGACCGTCGCGTTAGCCGAAGCCCCAGTGCCTCCCCCTCCAGTGATCGTAACCGTGGCCGATGTATAGCCGGCGCCACCGTTAGCGAGCGTAATGCCCGTAATGCCGCCGCCGGCGAGGGTTGCCGTGGCCT
>JBAZHQ010000171.1:0-9009 GCA_041652235.1 Opitutaceae bacterium
ACCGTGGATGTCAGATTTTATAATAAAGCGATTTTGCTGAAATGGCCAAAAAACGTTCATTATGGCGTGCGAGAAAGCTAGCAAGTTACTACGAACAAAAGGAATGCGAACTTGGGACAGGCTCTAGTTAAAAAAGTAATTCCCGAAGTCGCTTCTTCGAAAAGTTAGGGGTTCTTATATGCTCCCTTGGTCGCAATGCTCCCGATTCGCGGCCTTTACATTGGAGCCGAGGGTGGTGTACCTAGACGTTTCGCGCTGCACAGGGCAGCCCTAGCAACCTCTCTTATCCAGTACAAACCATTGCCGCGATGAGCTTCCTCGGTAACCTCTTCCGTTCGTCCATCGGACGAAAGTTCCTCATGGCCGTCACAGGATTCGTCCTCGTTCTCTTTGTGACCGGCCATCTGGTGGGCAACTTGCAGATATTTGCCCATCCAGACAGAATCAACGGGTATGCCCATTTCCTGCAGTCCCTCGGGCCTGTGCTCTGGGCTGTGCGTCTGGCGCTTTTCGCATGCGCTGCCATCCACGTCTGGGCTGCGGTCACGCTGGCGCTTGAGAATAATGCGGCCCGAGGCCCCGAAGCCTATGGCATGAACAAGTGGCTGAGGGCCGCCGTGGCCTCCCGCTACATGAAGCATACCGGCATCGTGGTGGGCGTTTTCATCGTCTATCACATCCTCCACTTCACGGTGGGACTCGCACAGGCCGCATCGTTCAAGGCAAACTTGGCGGAGTACACGATGACGTCGGAGTTCCATGAGTTCGGGCTGCCTCTCGTGGCCAAGGGAACCGTGGTGCACGATGTGTACTCCATGGTCTACCTCGGCTTTAGCAATGTCTGGGTCTCGCTTTTCTACATCCTCGCGATCGGCATGCTGACCTTTCATCTCTGGCACGGCGCCGACTCCATGTTTCAGACGATCGGTTTGCGCAATGAGAGGTGGTCCTGCTGCCTGCGCAGGGCGGTGGGCCTTTTCAGTCTGCTCTATTTCCTGGGCAACATCGCCATTCCCGGCGCGGTGCTCGCGAGGGTGATCTGCCCGCCTGCGAACACAGCCGCCGCCAAGATTGTCCCCAGTACCTGTTGCACAACCTCCTCCTCCGAGAACCACAAATAATTTACCCGCCATGGCCAAACTCGAATCCAAGATTCCCTCCGGCCCTCTCGCCGACAAGTGGAGCAAGTTCAAGGCGGAGTCGCTCAAGCTCGTCAACCCCTCCAACAAGCGCAAGTACGAGATCATCGTCGTGGGCGCCGGTCTCGCCGGCTCCTCCGCCGCAGCCACGCTCTCCGAGCTCGGCTACAAGGTGAAGTGCTTCGTGTTTCACGATTCCCCCCGCCGCGCCCACTCGATCGCCGCCCAGGGTGGCATCAACGCCGCCAAGAATTACCAGAACGATGGCGATAGCGTGTATCGCCTCTTCTACGACACGGTCAAGGGCGGCGACTATCGCTCCCGCGAGGCCAACGTGCACCGTCTCGCCGAGGTGTCGGTGAACATCATCGACCAGTGCGTCGCGCAGGGCGTCCCTTTTGCCCGCGAATACGGCGGCCTCCTGGCCAACCGTTCCTTCGGCGGCGCCCAGGTCTCCCGCACCTTTTACGCCCGCGGTCAGACCGGCCAGCAACTCCTCCTCGGCGCCTACTCGGCCCTCATGAAGGAAACCGGCAACAACGTGCAGATCTTCCCCAACGAGGAGATGAGCGATCTGGTCATTATCGACGGCCACGCAAAGGGCATCATCACCCGCAACATCAACACCGGCGAGATTCGCCGCTGGACCGCCGACGCCGTCATCCTCGCCACCGGCGGTTATGGCAACGTCTTCAATCTCTCAACCTACGCCCGCGGCTCCAACGCCACCGCAATCTGGCGCGCTTACAAGCGCGGCGCCTGCTTCGCCAATCCCTGCTTCACGCAGATTCACCCGACCTGCATCCCCGTTTCTGGCGACTACCAGTCGAAGCTCACGCTGATGTCGGAATCCCTCCGCAACGACGGTCGCATCTGGGTTCCCAAAAAGGCGGCCGACTGCAAGAAGGACCCTGCTTCTATCCCCGAGGAAGATCGCGATTACTACCTCGAACGCATCTATCCGAGCTTCGGCAATCTCGCTCCCCGCGATGTATCGTCCCGCGCCGCCAAGCGCATGTGCGACGAGGGACGCGGCGTCGGCGAGACCGGCCTGGGCGTGTACCTTGACTTTGCCGACGCCATCAAGCGTTTCGGCGAGGCGGGTGTGCGCGAGCGCTACGGCAATCTCTTCGACATCTATCACGAGATCACCGACGAGAACGCCTACAAGACCCCGATGCGCATCTATCCGGCGGTCCATTACACCATGGGCGGTCTCTGGGTTGACTACAACCTGATGTCCAACGTCCCCGGTCTGTTTGTGCTCGGCGAGGCCAACTTCTCCGACCACGGCGCCAATCGCCTGGGTGCCTCCGCGCTCATGCAAGGCCTGGCCGACGGCTACTTCGTCATTCCCTACACGGTCGGCGATTACCTCGCCACGCAGAAGCCCGGCTCCCGCCCCTCGGCGGATCGTGCCGAGTTCATGGATGCCGAGAAGAACGTGCGCGGCATGATCAGCCGCCTCATGTCGGTCGATGGCAAGGAGCCCGTCAACCACTTCCACAAACGCCTTGGCAAGATCATGTGGGATGGTTGCGGCATGGCCCGCACCAAGGAATCCCTCGAAAAGGCGCTCAAGGAAATCCCCGCTCTCCGCGACGAGTACTGGGCCAAGGGCGCGGGCGTCAAGGTGCCCGGATCGGCCGACAACCTCAACCAGGCCCTTGAGCGCGCCTCCCGCGTCGCCGACTTCCTCGAACTCGGCGAACTGCTGTGCCTCGACGCCCTGGAGCGCGAGGAGAGTTGCGGCGGGCATTTCCGCGAGGAACACCAGTATCCGGACGGCGAGTGCAAGCGCGACGACGAGAAGTTCGGCCACGTGGCAGCCTGGGAATTCCAGGGCGAAGGCAAGAAACCGCTCCGCAACACCGAGCCCCTCAACTACGAGACGGTCAAGATGAGCGTCCGCAGCTACAAATAATGCGAAAACCAGGAGCTAGAATCTAGGATTTAGAATCTAGAATATTCCAGCCTCCTCCAACGAGCAGTCCATTAGCTACAGGAAATCAGCCGATTGCAAACAGTGGTATTCGTGCAATAAATACTCCTAAATTCTAACTCCTAGCTCCTAGATTCTCAGCTTTTATTCTTTCCACCATGGTCGCCGAAACCTCCTCCACCAAAAACATCTCCGTCACTGTCCGCGTCTGGCGCCAGGCAGGTCCCGATCAGCCTGGCAAGTTCGTCGATTACCGGGCCACGGATCTGAATCCCAACATGTCGCTGCTCGAGATGCTCGACGTCGTCAACAACGGGCTCGAGAAAGACGGGCAGGACCCGATTGCCTTCGCCCACGACTGCCGAGAAGGCATCTGCGGCACCTGCTCGATGGTCATCGACGGCAAGCCCCATGGCCCCCACAAGGGCGTGGCCACCTGTCAGACCTATATGCGCAGTTTCGGCGAGGGCGCTGTCATCACCCTGGAGCCCTTCCGCGCCAAGCCCTTCCCCGTGATCAAGGATCTCGTTACGGATCGTTCAGCCCTCGACAAGATCCAGCAGGCGGGCGGCTTCATCAGTGTGCGCACAGGAGCCGCTCCCGATGCCAACGCTATTCCCGTGCCGAAGGCAGCCGCCGACCTCGCCATGGATGCCGCCGCCTGCATCGGCTGCGGAGCCTGTGTTGCGGCCTGCAAGAACGCCTCCGCGATGCTCTTCGTTTCCGCGAAAGTGGGTCAATTCTCGCTTCTGCCCCAGGGCCAGCCCGAGTGCGACCGGCGTGTGCTGGGCATGGTTGCCAAGATGGACGAGCTTGGTTTCGGCAACTGCACCAACCAGTACGAGTGCAGCGCCGCCTGCCCGAAGCTCATTTCGCACGAATTCATCGCCCGCATGAACCGCGACTACCTCGCCGCCACCTTCCGCGACGCTTTTACGCCTGTCAGCAACGCCTGAGGAAGCGATAAGTTATAAGTTTAAAGCTGTAAGTTGGAAGTTTCGATCCGATCAAGCTGGCTGTCGGCTTTCGGCCATCGGCAGTCGGAGATCGGACTCGATCCGGCTGAATTGGACACGGAGAGACCTGGCCTTGTTTTCTCCGTGCTCTCCGCGACCTTGTGTTAAACAAGCCATCCCGCCATCCGCGGCATGAGTTTTGGTAGTCGGTATTATGCTCAGACCTCCTGAAGCTATAGGAGCGACCAGCCCTTGATCTGTCGGCTGGAGAAATTGAGATGGGCCACGCGCAGGGCGAGGGGATGAGCAGAATTCAGGGGGGTCTCGGGAGCCCGGATCAGGTCGAGGCGGCCTTCGATGAAATCGGTCTCGGCGCCTGCGAGATCGATGTGCACCCGCTGGCCGATCGGCAGGCTCCAGCAGGCCTGCACCTGGGCGAGCAAATCGCCCAGAGGATGCTCCAGGGAAGAGCTTCCATCCTGGGAGCCCATCAATAGGAATTCCAACTGCTCGGGATCATCCATGGCTCAGAGTTTCCTGGCCTCGCGGTCGATGTGAGTGATGAAGGTTTTTAGCAGGACGAGAACAAGGAGGATCTCCTCGGGTTTGCATCGATCCCGCTTGGGGAGCTCATCATTGCTTTGACCTATCCGTCCAAAGAGCGCTTCAAGAAGCCCGGGCTGAGGGCATCCATGAAACAGGAAGGCGATCCCCTTGTCGTCGGAAGAGGGTTTTTCCCCGGTAAGTCGCGTCATCTCCGCGTCGAAAGCTTCGGCAAGGACCTCATCCGGCAGAGGAACGCCGCTGTCTCCCGGTGAGAAATAAACATGCCACAGACCGATCAGACAGGGGATGGCTACTGACAGCACACGAGGATCTTTAGCCTGGTTATCGAGAACATAGGCGGCAGTATCGACAAGTGGCACCTTTGAGCGGTCTAGAGAGTCGAGTGCTTCCTCTGCTGTTTCAAAAAAAGAAAAGGATTCTTGGAGTCTGTCTAGTGCCTCGTCGGTACTCATTCCGAGAGGAGGGGCGAGACGCGCACCCTTGGAGCGCGGATGACGCGATGCCGGGCTCTGCGGAAAATCAAGGATGTCATCGTCATTTCCATTGTCTGGAGGCACGGCACGGGCGGGGGGCGGCGGCACGTCGAGCTCAGGCGTCCCCAGCGAGCGCGGCATCCAGTTGATATCGTCGCTGCGTCCAGAGCGCAGGTTAGCTTCGTCGTTCAGGCGGATTTGGGCTTTGACGAGTTCGGTAACGAGCGGACGAAGGGCCGGATCGGAGGCGGCTTCCTTCGGACTCTTGTTCTGCAAGGCTGGGTTGGGCGTGTTTACCCAGTTTTCGAGAAAGGATTGCTGATGACGCGCAGTGAAATCGGCGAGGTTGCTTTCTGTCGGTGGGGCGGCCATGGAGCCAAAATGCGTCTCGAAGCCTGATGCGCCATTTAGAAGGGTTGTTACGACCAACGAGGAATCGAAGGAAGGCATGGCGCTTCGCAGGTGCTCGGATAGATCCTCGCGTTTCTCGGAGCTGAAGCGGATCTTCGAACCGAGAATCCGTTCGCATCGCTGCTTGAGGCTCTGATGGCGCGCATTGCTGTTCCCTTCCAGATAAAGCCGGTGCTTGCTGAGTTTGATCTGGCCGAGGAGTTCGCGTTCGCCGGGCAAGGCTTTGGAATCCGGGTTTGAGACGTCAAAGGCGATGGAAACCTCCTCGTCGGGCTCATCGGCCCACACCGGCCCTTTTGCGAGATCTTTTGCTTCCTGCAGGGCGGCGACGCAGTCCTCGTAAGAATGCACGAGAGTGTACTCGGAGCGGATGCTGACAGCGTCCATTTTCTCAAACATGGCCGCCTGGCGGGCGAGGCCGGTGGCATGGAGGGTCTTGTTCAGGCGTTCCATGTTTTCGGCAAGCCACGTAAATAAGGCCTCCCCTCCTGCGGGTGCTCCTAGATGGGCGCTCGCGACACGCACAATTTCCATGGGACTGAAGGGAGCCCAGGTGGGCATTATCAGACCGATGCCAGAGAGCCTGTTGAAGTGCGGCAGGCGATAGGTCCAGCCTAGAAAAGTGGAAAAACGCGGGACTTCGCCGGCAAGCGAACGATCGAGAAATACATGAAGCCCTTCTTCGGGGCGGAAGAGATCCATGCAAAGCAGGCATTGCTCGTCGAGCACCTGCCTGACCTCGATCAGAGAGATCCGCATGAGGGTTTTTGCCGTGAGAAGCCTCCGCTCATCGTTCTTTACGCCAGGAAATCCGGCATCTTCCCAGCGTTTTGCCAGCGAGCGCCCGCTGCCGTCCTTCTTGAAGAAGGCGTGCCAGGTGAACACAGTTTGAGCTTCCACCTCGGATTTGGATTTGGAATGCGTCTCGGCGTAGTGTCGCAGGCGAGCGAGTCCCTCCTCATCCTCGCGACTCTCGACAATGTGCCTCATCAAGGCCCCGTCCGCCCGATCCTCGATTTCGAGCAGCGTCATGTAGTTGGCCGCGGAAAAGGGATTGAACACGCAGGTATCCGTGCAGGAAATGCTGCTGTGGCGCTGCGCACCGCAGTCTGCCGGGCTGATATCGCGCTGAAGTGCGGGGCAGGTTCTGAGTCGGGTGTTTTTCCCCATGGGATTGAGATGGTTATTTCCAGCTTCCGAAACAAAAAGAGATTCGCACAACAACCGTTTATTGAACGGGGTCAACATAACAGGTTTCAGGGTCCTGCTCGCATCGAGTGCGGTTTGACCATGAGCAAGGCACAGGCCTATCCTTTAAAACAAGGCTGGGTTCTCCATGCACGATTGCGCAAGGCCAAGCAGTTTGTCGTTTTAAACGTGTCCTGAGCAAGGTCCCGCTGTCGTCTTCCCGTCGCCAAATGCACAAGTTCCGAACTGCTGCTTGACAGCGCTTCGAAGCTTCGGCACTTCCGTTAACTCTTAATCACTTAATAACCATGGAACCCACCTATCGTCCGCATCGCAAAAAGCGCGTTCGCAAGATCGGCTTTCGCGCACGCTCGTCGACCAAGGGCGGTCGCAAAGTGCTTGCGGCCCGTCGCAGAAAAGGCCGTAAGCGCCTGACTGTCGTCTGATCACTCAACCTTTTTGCCGCGCGCCCCGCGTCGTCGCCGCGAGCCGCTCCCATGCGATTCCGTCCTGAGCAACACATCCGTCGCCAGGCCGAGATTAAAGCCCTAAGGGAGAAGGGCAGGCGAGTGGACTGCGGGGCTTTTACATTATGGTGGCTCGAGCGCAGCGATGTGCCCGCGGGCGCCAAGCCCGGGCCCCGAGTCTGCGTCGTCGCCTCTATTGCCGCTGTGGGCAGGGCGGTCCTGCGCAATCGCGCCAAGCGCCGTTTACGGGAGCTTTTTCGTCGGCATCAGGAGAAGATCGGAGCCAGGATCGATCTCATGCTGTTGGCTCGGGCTGCGGTGAATAAGCTCGATTATCCCGTGCTCGAAGAACGCTTCCTCCAGGCATGCAATCGTTTGCCTCGGGCAGACCATCCTAAGAATCTCAATTGAACCCCCGTGTTACAGAGGCCGCTCTGCTGGCCAGCAGAGCGCCACCGTCCGACAGTCCTGTCGTCTTTACGCGTCTGTTGTTGAAATGCGACCGCTGGATTGCGCGCTTTCTGGTGATCGGGGTGCGCATCTACCGGAAAACGCTCTCGCCTCTCTGGCCTGCGCTCTTCGGACCGAGTTGCGGCTGCCGTTTTTATCCGTCTTGTTCCCACTACGCCATTGAAGCCCTTTTGGTGCATGGCGCCGTTCGCGGGACCTGGCTGAGCGGGCTTCGCATCCTCAAATGCACTCCTCTGCATCCCGGCGGTCCCGACCCTGTTCCGCCACCTCGACGCGCCCCGGCTTGCCACAGGGCCTAATCCCTGCTCCCTCCTTACCTTCACTCTACTCACACATCCCCTTTCCTGATGGACAAGAAGAACACAATCATCGGCGTTTCCCTCCTAATTGCCGCTTTCGCCCTCATGTATTTCGGGCCAAAGCCGACTGCGCCGTCAACCGCCCAGCCGTCGCCCGACGTTACAAGGGCGGTCGGCAGCAATCAGGCGCCAAGCGCCGGAACAAGCGGATCGACAATGCCGCGCGATACCGCGTATGCCGCCGTTTACAGAGAGGTCTCCGAGGCAAAAACGATCGCCCTTCGCAACGACATGGTGGAGTTCCGCCTCACCAACTATGGCGGTGCTATCAAGGAGTGCGCCGTCCGCGGGTATGACGCCGACAAAGCCCGCAAGGGCGAGCCCTACGTCATCAACCGCCTGCATGCCGATCCTTCGCTTGCCATCGTCGATTTCCCGGGCCTCGACCGCAACTCCGCCTACGAGCTCGTCTCCTCGAGTCCTACCGAGGCGGTTTTCCGCGCGGTCTTCGAGAACCGCATCGAGGTCGTCCGGCGTTACTCCATCGCCCCCGGCTCCGGCGACGTACGGAGCGACCCCTACCAGTTGCGCTACGAGACCGTCTTCCGTAATCTCACAGAGCAGAGCCTTCCGCTTCCGCGCATCCAGATGAGCGTGGGCACGGCTGCTCCGCTCAACGCCGAGGACTATGGCTTGTATCTGAGCAATGGCTACAACTCCGGCGGCAAGACCAGCATCGTCAAGCGCTCCTCTCTCGAGGGAGGCGGCATGCTGAGCTGGGTCGGCATGGGCTCGAAGGATCCGATCCCCTTCATCGAAACGGCCGCGTCGATCTCCTGGGCCTCCGTGCAGAATCAGTTCTTCGTCTCGATCCTCACGCCCGATCAGCCGGGCTCCAGCCTCGTCTCGCGCCGGGTCGAGCTGCCCTCCTTCCCCGGCTCCACCAAGCCCGCCATCGGAATGACCGGTGTCGCCCGTTTCGACCTGCCCGTTCTCGCCCCCAAGGGCGAGGCCAGGCTCAGCGGTTCGTTCTACGCCGGGCCCAAGGAATACACCCGCCTCTCCAACGCCGAAATCTTCAAGTTGGACCAGGACG
>JBAZHQ010000172.1:0-8997 GCA_041652235.1 Opitutaceae bacterium
CCGATTCTTTTGCGCATGATCGATCCGAAGGCTCTCGAAGTTTTTCCAAATCCGCAGCCGCAGCGCGACTACGTCATCGAGCATACCCATCACGAGTTCACATCGCTATGCCCGAAGACAGGACATCCGGATTTCGCCGAGATCACGATCAATTATGTGGCCGATCGGGTCTGCGTGGAGCTGAAGTCCCTGAAGCTTTATTTTCACTCGTTCCGCAACGAGGGTATTTTTTTCGAGGCGGCCACCAACAAGATTTGCGACGATCTCGTCGCGGCACTTAAACCGCGCCGTCTCACTGTCACGGCTCGATGGAAGGCGCGAGGTGGTTTCTCCTCCGTGATCACTGCGGGCTACGACACTCCGGCGGCAAAGAAAAAGATCCGCTAGAGCGAGGGGGTTCAGGAATCTCACCGCGGAGCAGCGGAGAAAGGCTTAAGACCTTTTCAAACTGCAAAGAAACGAAGAAACAAAGGTCGGACTTCTTTGATTCTTCGTTTCTTTGCAGTTAATTTCCCTCCGCGCACTCTGCTGCTCCGTGGTGAAATCTTTATGCAGAAAGCGGGCGCAACCTGACTTCATCACACGGGATTCATGGGCAGATCGGGCGCTTTGGCGGTGGCTGCAAACTGTCGCTTGATCGCATCTGCGATCTCATGAATTTTCACGGGTTTTGCGATGTAATCGTCCATGCCCGCCTGCAGGCACAGCTCGCGATCGCCCCGGAGCGCGTTGGCTGTCAAGGCGATGATTTTGGGCTGCCGTTCCGCCGGGAAACGCTTGCGGATCTGAGAGCTTGCCTCAAGGCCATCCATCTCGGGCATTTGGAGATCCATCAGAACAAGATGATAATGGCGCGCTTCCAGGGCGGCGATCGCTTCGAGGCCGTTGCTGGCTGCATCCGCCTTGTAGCCCAGCCGGTCGAGGAATCGCAGGGCTACCTTTTGATTCACGGGGTTGTCTTCGACAAGCAGGACATCCAGCGGGATTTTCTCGCCAAGGGGCGCCTCACGAGCGGGAGCGTTCTCCTCGACTCCCGTTTTGGCGGATAGGGAGAAGATGTTGTTGATCGTCTGGTATAATCCGCCGGCCCGGATGGGTTTTCCAATATACGCGTAGGTGTTGCCGTCCGCGGGCGCATCCGGGGGGGCATAGCCAAAAGGCAGCATGACGAGGCGCGGACACTTGATGGAAGAGAAGTCCGCAAGATTGGCCTCAGGCAGATGAATATCAAAATCGACGATCAGCAGAGCCGGCATGCCGGTCATGGTCTTCGCGATCTTGCAGGCCTCGGCGGCGTTTTGGGCAGCAAGGACTTTTGTCCCCCATGTCGTAAGCATGTTGTTGAGCCGCCGCTGGCCCACGGGATGATCTTCCGACAGCAGAACGATGCCTTTCTGAAGGGCTGGCGGCAGGACCGGCGGCGTGTCGGAGCGCGGGTTGGATGCCGGCTCGGTCTGCATCGTGAAAATGAAGGTCGATCCCTTGCCTTCCGTGCTCTCCACCCGGATTTCTCCGCCCATGAGAGTGCACAGGCGCTCGCAGATCGCGAGTCCGAGGCCGGTGCCGCCGTATTTCCGCGTGGTTGAAGAATCCACCTGGCTGAAGATCCTGAAAAGGCGGTCAAGACGGTCCGGCGGAATTCCGATGCCGGTGTCCTTGACCAGAAATTCCAGGATCATGCGCCCGGGGGGCACGCCAAGCTCAATGGGGTCTCCCGGAGCCAGGCGAACCTCCACAGAGATGCTGCCGCCGGGGGTGAATTTGACCGCGTTGTTGACAAGGTTCACCAGGACCTGGCGCAGGCGCGTGACATCGCCCAGCACCGTCGGCGGGACATCCGATTCGATATGGTACACGAGTTCCAGGCGCTTGGCCGCCGCTTGCACCGAGAAGAGCTCCATGACTTCCTCGATGCAGGATCCGATCTCGAAAGGCAGCCGCTCGAGTTCCATCTTTCCGGATTCGATCTTCGAAAAGTCGAGGATGTCGTTGATAATGGTGAGCAGCGCCTCGCCGGAGTTGCGGATGGTGTTCACGAATTCGCGCTGCTCCTGGGTCATCTTGGTCTCAAGCAGGAGCGAAGTCATGCCGATCACGCCGTTCATCGGCGTGCGGATCTCGTGGGACATCGAGGCGAGGAATTCGCTCTTCGCCCTGGATGCGGCGTCCGCCTCGCTCTTGGCGCGCCGCAGGGCCTGTTCCGTCTCGACGCGCGCGGTGATGTCGAAAGCAACGGCGATGAAATTCTCGATCTCGGACGACTTGTTGCGGACCGGCTGAATGTCGTAGGAGAGGTGGAATTTCCGTCCCGACTTGGAATACTGCACGATATCGGTGCTGATAGGCTGGCCGTGCGAGAGGGCGGTGCGCACGCGTCCGATGCTGCGCGGGTCGGTGTCGGCCCCTGCGAGAAATTCCGCGAGTCGCTTGCCGGCGATCTCGGCAAGGGAATACTCCATCGTCCGGGTGAAGCTTTCGTTGACCCATTCCGCACGGCCGTCGGGGCTGAAGATGACGACGAGGTTGTCGGTGCGCGAGGCGACGAGGGAGAGCTTGCGGGTGGCCGCCTGGCTTGCGCGCAGCGCTTCCTCGACCTCGCGACGCGATGTCACGTCCTGCATGGTGCCGAGGATGCGGGTGGGAGTGCCGGTGGAGGACATGGCCACGCTCCTGGCCCGCCAGTACACCCAGCGCCAGTCTCCCGATCTGGCGCGCACGCGGAACTCAGGGTCGATGTAGGCCGCGGACCCGTTGAGCTGGGCTTCGATGCGGCGGCGGTAGTGGGGAAGGTCCTCGGGGTGGATGAGAATCTGGAGAGAGTCCGCGGTCGCCGCCATGCGATTGGGCTCATACCCGAGCATGGTCCACAGGCCGGCGCTGTAGTACACGTATCCGGAAACCACATTCCACTCGAAGATGCCGATGCCGGTGCTGTCGAGCGCGAGGCGCAGGCGCTCATCCGAGATCTTCAGCCGTTCCTCGATGCGTTTGCGCTCATCGTTCTCGCCGAGCAGCCGGCGGTTGGACTGCTCCGCCGCGAGCATTCCCGAACGGGCGGTGCGCGCGAAGTGAACGCTCAGGCCAAGAAGGAGGGTGATAAACAGGCCGGAGAACAGAGTGAGCTCGGGCAGATAGCGGCGATTCCGCTGCAGATTAAGCTCGTTTGGCGCGAGGCTGAAACGAATGCGCCGCTCTTGAAGCGCTGCGGAGAACTCCAGCGAGAAGGGATTGCTCGCGAGGTTTTCCTGCTGCAGGCTGCCCGAGACGGGCACGCCGTTGATCACGACAAGATAGTCATAGTTCGCGCCGATCTTGAGCCTCCGATCCAGAGCGCCGAAGAATCCCTTGTAGCTGAATTCCGCGAATGCATAACCGGCCAGTTGGTTTTCGCGGATCACAGGCGAGTACACGATGAAACCCAGGCTCTGATTCTGCGGGATGGAGGCGCTCTGCGAGATAATGGCGCGCCTCTTCTCGCTTGCGGCGCGCATGGCGTTCGCCCGAGCTTCGTCGCTCATATGGTCGAACGAAAGCGAGCCTTCGTTGCCATCCCTGGGATATATCCATCGGGTGTGCCAGCTCAGATCCACCCATCCCACCGAGATGCAGCCATAGTCGCTCCTGAGCTCATAAAACGAGGTGGCATCGGCGTTCCATGAGGGTGCCAAGTCCGTGGGCGTGCGACTCCAGGCTGAGGACAGGTGATCCTCGACTTCATTGGCGATCTGCTTGAGCTCGATATCGGTCGTCGAGGCGATGCTGTTGAGGGCGTTCTGCGTGCTGTTGCTCAGGAACAACAGTTCGCGCTCCCGCATCCCGATCCAAAGGATCACCGTCATGGTGAACCAAGCGATCATGAAGGGCATTGGAGACCAGATCGGAGGGCCTCCCTCTTCCCTGTAACTCACCCTCCATGCGCTTATCAGAAGAGCTATGCCCAGCAGAAGGAGGGCAAGTCCGCTTGCAACGCCGATGGCCGTATTGGAGCCCCACCGATACACGGCAGGAAGGCTGACCGCATAACCCAGAAGCGTCGAAAATCCCACTGAGAAGATGATCGATCCACAGACTGCCTCCGCGAACAGGCGCGTTTTCTTTGCGTAGGGGATCGCTCTCCAGGCCAGAATGATACCGCCCAGCAGGATGCAGCCTGCCGACATGGAAGCCATGCGCCCGGCAAAGGCCGTTTCGATCAGGAGATAGTCCTTGGCGAGCAGCTCGTCGAACTTCAGATCGGCGCCCGCCGCGTATTCGCCAAGGCTCAGCAGCCCAATGAGGGCCGCGATGGAGGCGATCCATGAATAACGGACGAACCCATATTCCGAAACCAACAACGATGCTCCGAGCAACAGCCAGCAGATGGCTTCGTTGGCTTTGGTCGGGGGCAGGTTGCCGATAGGCTGGAGAAGAGATCCGATCTGAAGAGCCCAACCTGCCCACGTCACGATACCGATCGCTATGAGTGCCGACGCCAAAGCGATCGATGTTTTCTCGATCGGACTTCGGCGAGGCAATGTAGGCAGGTCGGCCATATAGGGATAACACCCTAGGCAATCTAACCGGAACAACTAGGGCAATAGGTTTTTAACCATTAATTCTCTCTCCAAATCCGCGAGCATTCAATCTTTGTCTTGTGGTTTGCTCGAGGAATGCGGGGCGGAATCGGCATTTCCCGGGGATTCCGATGGGGGAGGACTCTGATGAGTTTGCCGTTCGGGTTTTACCTGCGATTCTTCCTCAGGATTTACCCGTGTGCGGAACGGATTGTTCGCGAAGCTCCATGCGGGATTCGACAGGGTTCCTTCCAGTTTGACCTCAAGCGCGTTTGAGAAGGGCGAAAGAACCAGGCCGATGGCGCCTTGAATCAGGTTCTGGCTTTCCTCAAAGGGCCAGACCTTCGCGTTGAAATCCAATGTTTTGTTTTCAAGCGAATAACGTCCGTGGGCTTCGATCGCCGAGTTCTTTCCCTTAATGCGTATCGAGGGGAAGTCGATATGCTTGCCGTCGATCGTGAATGGGCCGCTTGCCGTGGTGAAACGCAAGGTCGTGAAACGCAATAATTGCGAGAGGAGGCCCAAGAGGCGCACTTCGCCGAGTTCGCCTCCGCTTAGCTGGGCTTGTCCGGCGCCATGCATGCTCAGGGGGTCTCCGTAGATGCCCTCGGCGTTCAGCGTGACATCGAGCCGTGAATCCAGCGCCTTGTCTGTCGCGACCGGTTTTAACTGTGCCTGGGCTCCTTTTTCCCTTGAGGCATAGGTCTCCGAAATCTGGATGGCATCGGCCAGGCGGGCATTCTTCAGGCTCCCCTCGAAACTCAGGCGCCTGTCGCTTCCTTTCTGTCGGATCGCGATCTTCCCCACCACCGTGCCTTGCGCAAAGCGCGCGCTCGCCTTGTCGATCTCGATATTTCGATCGTCCCAGAACACGAAGCAATTCAGGTCTTCCAAGGGAAACCCATGCATCTGGAACTCGCCCTTCGAATCGATATCGATCTCGACGGAATGACTCAGGCCTCCAGGAGCTCCCGGACCGTCGAGATGCCCCCGGCCATGGACTTTGGGGGCTTTGGCGAAGAAGAAAGGATCGACCAGTTCCGGTCCCGTCGGTGCAAAGATCCGGGCGCATTGCCGTGGATCCAGCGTGGAGTGTATGTCGAAATCGATCCTTCTCCAGGCCTCCGCAGCCGGATTGTAGGTTCGCACAAACCAGCTGGTCGCTTCGCCCTCCGTGCGAAAGGCGTGAAGGGCGAGCGCATGCACATAATTGGGCAGTATGAACAGTTGGACGTTTGCCTTTTCGAAGGCGACGGTGCTCACGACGGGCTTGGCCACATCGGCGCCAACGAAGATCCTGGAGAGCGCGGGAGAGCGCCAGCGTCCGATGATGTCGATGTCCGCGTCGGGCAGGGCAGCCTCAAACCCGAAATTGCGCCAGAGCGCCGGCCACCATCCGGTGAACCATTCCGAAATGTCCATGGGTTGCATGCCCCCTGAGAGCAGAAACCGATAGTCGCGAGTGGCGGCGTCCATCCAATAGCTGCCGCGGGCGATATTGTTACCCTGCCTCAGCACTGCCTCGGTGCCGTGGAACTGCCTGCCATCCCAGAGCAGGTCGCCCTTGATGTGGTCCAGGGGCACGCCTTGAATGCTGAATCGGTCCGCTTCGACCCAGCCGCGCGCGATCTGCAGTTTGCCGCCCGGGGCGAACTCAAGATCGCCCTCGACGTGTGCGGCGCCCGAGAACTGCACATAGCGCTTGAGATTGACACCGCTCTTCGAGCTCGCGACTTCCAGCAGGTCGTTCGTGGGGGTGGCGGCGACGTGGAGGGCGCCGGACCGGGTCGATGTGTTCACCGTTCCCGCCACGTCCACAACACCGTCCGCCAAGCCTGCGGCGAGGGTAAAGCGAAGGATCGGAAGAGGTCCGGCCTCCATGCGCGCACTGGGGGCTTTGATCGTCACGCCGTGACTCTCCACAGAGGCTGCGGCGAGATCGGCCTCCCTGGGCTCGAAGGAGAACGAAGCCGGGTGCAGCATCCCGCGCACGGTCGCCTGAAGCGTCTGCGCGTTGAACTCGGGGGTGGCCAGGTTTTGCACGCTCATGGTGATGCGGGTCATGACGGGACTATCCCCCGATATCGGGAAACGACCGACGATGTGGAGCGGCCCCGTCGCGCACTCGTAGGGCGCGGGCAGATGCAGCGCCTCGGCTGTGATCGAGGCCTCGGCGATTGCTCCCCGGCTTTCGGAGGGCGTGAGCTCCAAGCCGATCTTCGCTCCCTGGACGACGTCGAGTTTTGGATACACAAGGGCGAGCTGGCGCATGGCCGCGATGACACGCCCGAGGGCGGCGTCCCAGGTGAAGTCCGATTCGCTGCGCGCCCTTCGCCACGCATCCAGTTGCACGGAACCATGGGCCGAGAGGAAGATGCCCCCGAAGAGGGCGGTGAGATTTCCAATTTCCAGCTCCCTGTCCTGGAAATACAGCAGGGCATTCAGATCCTTCACATAAGCCTCGGTGCGGCCCGATGGCGAAACAGGCGCGGGAAGCAGCACTTCAACGCCGGACAGTTCCAGCTGATGGGCGTTGGGGTCTCCCACGATCATGCCCCAGGGGTCGATGCGCGTGTGCAGCAGGCTCCCTTTCACGATCGGCTCGTTGAAGGAATCGAGTATGACCGCGAAATCCCTGACCACGAGCTGCCCGGAGGGGTCCCAAAAGACCTGGCCGAGCCTGATCGTCATGCCGGACTGGCTCAGATGGTGCTCGACCATTCGGAGCAGCGGCGCGGGGAGGACGAGTTCGTGAGAGACTGCGATCCATGCCTGGATGAGAAGAAGCAACCCGAGAGCCGTCCACGATGCCCAGACGAGAAAGCTGGTCATGCAATGCAGGCAGAACTTGATGCTTGCCCGGTAGAAGATCGGCCATGAGCGCATGGAATAAGAACGCGTCCCAGCCGGAGGATCAGGGGTTCACGGGACTTGCCGCCGGAGCCGCGGTTTCCGAAGCGGGGGGCGCGTAGGTGAGCGCCCATAGGGCGTCCACGAAGGGCTGCTCGATTTCGAATACCGAATCCAGTTCCTTCGATCCCGCCAGTTGCAGGCCGCCTCCGATCCGATCGGTGATCATGAGAGTCTGGGTGCCGGCCTGGGCGGCGGTGCCGCCGGACAGGGCGATGCCGAGGTCGATCTGGTATTTCCAGCGCCTTTCCTCTCCGAGGGCCACGACGCTTTCCGAGTAGCGGTCGGCGACAAACGCCTTTGCGCGGAGCGAGCGAAGCTGGGCCACCAGGGTTTGCCATGCTGTCTTTTGCTCCGGGCTGGCGTCCGCCGGAGCGAGGTCGCCCGCTCCGCTCGCATCGGCGGAGAGCGATCGCTCCTGGATGACTTTCTGAGTGGCGAGATCGGTGATGCGGAGCATCGTGATGCGAGCTCCGGCGGGGAGCTCTCGCAGCCGGCGGTCGCGCCAGGCGCGGGCATCGGTCGGCGTCTCCTTGAGAATCTCCTCGTCCACCTCGTAAACGTAGCGGGCGCTGTCCAGGCGGGCGTAGGCTCTCGGACCCCGGTCGCCGCCGACGCCGATCTGCAGGGTTTGCGTGCCGGCGGCCACGGATGCGCCGCCCGGGGCGCGCGCCACCGGCGGGGAATCCGCGCCGGTCTGGATGACGATCTCGCGCTCGGGGCTGTTGAACCCCCAGGCCTCCTCATCGGCCGAGGTGGGTGCGTCGCGGAGGAACTTGAGGGCGGAAAACCGGCTCAGCAAGTCGAGCAGGCGCTGCACCGCCGCCGGATCGGCGGTCTGGGTTGCGGGGGCGTTATTGCCGCCACGACGCACGATTTGCCACTGGGCGGCGCCATCCGTGGCCGTCGATTCGAGTCTTTGAAGCGTGATCGCCGCCTGGTTGGGCGCGCGCAGCACGATGGAAGTGACGCGATTAGGGTCCATCTCCAGGATCTTCGTCTCGCGCAGTTTGTCCTGTGCGGAGCGGAGGGTCTCCGTCAGGTCCGCGGAGAGGGCGAGGGTGAAGACGGTGGCCTTGCCGTCGATCTGGGCGAAGTACGCGGCATCCTGTCCGACCGTCTGCGTTGCGTCGGGGGCCGGCGGAACGGCTCCGCCGATGAGCAGGGTTTCACTGCGGTTGTTCCCGCCAAGAGTGATGCGGAAAACGGGCGTGGTGGCCGGGTTGAGCTCGGGCGGCGGAGGCTGGGAGAGGAAGGCTCCGACCTTGAGGGTGCTGAGAAGGGTGATCGCCTGTTTCACCGCCGCCGTATTCGCCCTGGCCACTACAGGTGTTTCGAAGAACCAGCGTCCGGCCTCGCGGCGCACATGGACCCGCAAGTTGGCGGGGGCGGCGATCTGCAGATTGAAGGAGCGCACCTCGAATTCGGGGATGGTGAAAAGGGCGGGGGAGCGGAGTTGTTCGAGAGGCAGGGTGAGGCTCTCCGCAAAGCTGCGGGCGACCACATGAATCCTCTGGCCATCCGGGGAGAGCAC
>JBAZHQ010000173.1:0-7322 GCA_041652235.1 Opitutaceae bacterium
ATGGTCCCCTCTTGCCCTGGCCCTCGCGGCCCTGGCCGTTCAACAGCTTGCCTGCGCCCAGACGCAGGCGACCAAGCTTGATACCTTCGTGGTTTCCACCACGCGCACCCCTCAGGAACTGAATTCCATGCCCAGCAGCGTGAGCCTGCTGTCGTTCGCCGATTTCGACGCGGCCCAGATCGGGGATCTGCGCACGGCGCTTTCCCAGACTCCCGGCCTTTACATCGCCAACACCGGCGCCGCCGGCGGCCAGAGCTCGATCTTCCTGCGCGGCGCGAGCTCCCACCAGACTCTCCTGGTCGTCGATGGCATCCGCATGAACGACCGCGCGGCGCTCTACCAGAATTTCCTGGGCGGCGCGGACCTTGCCGGGCTCGATCGGCTCGAAGTGCTCAGGGGGCCGCAGGGAACGCTCTACGGCAGCTCGGCGATGGGCGGCGTGGTTCTTCTCGAGACCGCGCACGGCTGCGACAAGCCCACCGGCATTCTTGAAGCCGAGGGAGGCTCGTTCGACACGCGCGCCGCCGCTGCATCCATCAAGGGGGTTTGTCCACCCTGGGATACAGCGGGTCCATCGGTCGTTTCGAAACCTCAAACGATCGCCCCTACAACAAGTATGACCAATGGAGCTTCTCCTCCCGCATCGAGGGAACGGTGGGGGAAACGCTCCTGGTGGGCGCAACCTTTCGCGGCCTTCAGGGAGATTATGAAGAACCGGGTTCACGGCTTTATCCCTCCCCCGGTTTGGTCGAAAGCGACAGTTACCTCGTGACGGCGTACGCCCAATACCGCCCGAGCAGCGACTTTACTTCGCGCCTGACGACGGGCTGGACGCATATCGATTATTCTTATGCGACGGACTGGGGCGTCTCCAGCACCAAGAACACGCGGCGCGTCGCGGATTGGCAGAACACCTGGACGCCCTGCAAGGCGGCGGAGATCGTCGTCGGGGCCGATCGGGAATTCACCGAGAATAGGGTGGGGCCCGGCAATACGAATGACAACGCCACCGGCTTGTACCTGTCCACCCTGCTCAAGCCCGTGCAGGATTTGTCATTCACCCTCGGTGGGAGAAACGACCATTTTAGCACTGTTGGCAGTGCCAATACCTGGCGCACCGGTGCTGCGTACCAGTTCAGGCAGACGGGCACCACCTTGCGCGCCTCGTATGGCACGGGATTTTCGGCTCCGAGTTCGGATGATCGTTTTGGCGTTCCATCCTGGGGAATGCTTCCCAATGCCGGCCTCGTGCCGGAAAAATCCCGCGGCTGGGATCTGGGGATCGCGCAGGCGTTCCTCGAGGGCAAGGTCACGGCGGAACTCACTTATTTCAACACGCGTTATCGGAACCTGTTCGAATGGGAGACCGTGGATTTCACGACTTACGAAGGTCGCACGATCAACCGTTCCCGCGCCTCGACCAGCGGAATCGAGGCATCAATCGAGGCCCGCCTGAACGGCACGCTGACGGCTCGTTTTGCCTATACGTATCTCGATGCGACGGATGATATCAGCGGCGCCCGCCTGACCCGTCGCCCGCGGCATGTCGGCGACATCGAGATCAGGAGCCACCTCACGAAGGCCTGGATTGTCGGCGCGGGCGCGCATGTCGTCGCGAACCGGCTCGAAGGCGCGCAACCTGCGGAAGACTACACCACGGTGAGGATCTTCACGAGCTACGACCTGGGCGGCGGCGTGCGCCTCAAGCTGCGCGTCGAAAATCTGCTCGATGAGAAATACGAGGAAGTTTACGGATACCCGGCTCTTCCCCTGGGTGTCACTGCGGGGGTCGAATGGCGCTTCTGACCGTGGAAATTCAACTTTAATTCTCCAACCCTTTGCGCTAGAACCATGACGCACCTGCGCCAGCTCCACATCGTCATACTGCTTCTCTCGGGAGGAGCGGCTATGGGGCTGAGCGCAGCAGGTTTAAACTCCGTCGGTGCTGAAGCGCGGAAGGAGGCGGAGAGGCCGGCTGCAGTGCGTGTGGTGTCGCAGACCGTGGGGTCGGACGAACTCCTGCTGGCAGTGGCCAGGCCGGAGCAAATCGCCGCGCTGAGCCACCTCTCTCGCGACGCCTCATTCTCGGCGGTTGCAAGGGAGGCAACCCGTTATCCCCAGTTGCCTGTGAACGGGGATGCGGAATCCGCGTTGCGTTATTCCCCGACGCTCGTGCTCTGCGCGGACTACAGCCGCACGGAGTTGGTGACCCAGGTACGGCGCGCCGGAGTGCAGGTCATCATTTTCGATCATTACATGACGCTGGAGGATGCCTACGCCAACCTGCGCCTGCTGGCGAAGGCTCTTGGGACGGAGGACAAGGCGGAGCGCGTCATCGCCTCCTGCGAGGAGCGCGTGCAGGCGTTGCATGTGAGACTGAAGGACCGCAAACCCGTCCGTGTGATCGCGCCCTCCGTTTACGGCGTGATCCCCGGGGCTGAAACGACGTTCCAGGACATTTGCGATCATGCCGGGGCCGAGAACCTGGCTTCCACCCTTGGCAAACTGACGGGCCATGCGGCGCCGCCTGCGGAGCAAATGCTCCTCTGGCCCATCGATCGCGTGGTGGTGACTGGCGGCGCGATTGAATCCGCGCTCCGACCGTTCAAGGAAATTCCCCCCTACCAGCTCATGGCGGCCGTGAAGGAGGGGAGGGCGGTGCTTCTGCCAAGCTGCCTGCTGGCCTGCGTGAGCCATTATCGCGTGGACGCCTACGAGGAACTTGCGCGCGCCCTGCATCCGGAGGCTTTCTGATGCCCTCGCCCTGGATAGCCCGCATCGCCCTGCCCGTCGCCCTTGTGGCGCTGGTCGTGCTGGCGGGCATCTCGCTTGCGATGGGCGACCTGCACCTGGGGCCGGCGAGGCTTTGGGCGGGACTGATGCGGCAGGACGAGCTGGCCGCCACCGTTCTCTACCAGATGAGGGTGCCGCGCATGATCGTTGCCATGCTGGTGGGGGCGGCCCTTTCCGCCAGCGGGCTTGTGATGCAGGCCTATTTTCGCAACAGCCTGGCGAGCCCCGGGCTTCTCGGCGTGAGCAGCGGAGGAGCCGCCGGCGCCGTTCTCGCGATCGCCCTCGGCTGGGCATCTGTATCCATCTGGTCGTTACCCCTGATGGCCGTCGTCGGCTCGATGGCGGCGCTCGCGGGCATCCTTACCCTCGTGCGCAGCGGAGCCAGCACGGAGCGACTCCTTCTTGCGGGCGTTGCGCTCAACGCCCTGCTCGGGGCGGTGACCAGCTACGTGCTTTCCCAGCATACGGCGCTCTATGAGCGCAACACGCAGATTCTGTTCTGGCTTCTGGGAGGGCTAGAGGACCGGACCTGGGAGCATGTCGTGGTGGCGACACCCATTCTTCTGGCGGCGGTCCTTTTGTGGCCGCTGGGACGTCCCATGGATCTCCTGAGCCTGGGGGCGCGCGAGGCGCAAAGCCTGGGAGTGGATGTGAGCCGCCTGCGCCGCAGCCTCCTTGGTCTTGCCGCCGTACTGACCGCGGTGGCCACGGCGGTTGCAGGCACCGTGGGTTTCGTGGGGCTCATCGTTCCCCATGTGCTGCGGCTTTTGATTGGCCCGGAGCATCGCCGCCTTGTTCCCTTGTGCCTGATCGGCGGGGCGGCCTTTGTGCTGGCCTGCGATCTCGCCAGCCGTTCCTGCGGCGGACTCCGGCTCGGCATAGTAACCTCCCTGGTGGGCGGACCCTTCTTCCTATGGCTACTGAGACGACAGGCATGAGCGCCCTTGAGATACACGGCGCCACCGTCGAAGGGCGCCTGAACGACCTGAGCCTTATGCTCTCGCCGGGGACGATGTGCGGACTCGTAGGACCGAACGGCGCGGGCAAATCGACGCTGCTTCAGATCGCCGCGGGATTGCTCCCCTCCACGGGCAAGGTGGCCTGGAACGGGCGTAATCTCAATGACATATCCGTATTGGAGCGCGGACGCTGCACGGCCTGGGTTCCTCAGGAGGCGCGCTTCGAGTTTGGCTTCTCGGTGCGTTCCGTGGTCGCCCAGGGGCGCTTCGCGCATGGCGACGACGAGCACGGGGTGGACGAGGCCCTTGAGCGCTTCAATCTCACAAAACTCGCCTATCGCCCAGTAAACAGGCTCTCAGGCGGGGAACGCCAGCGGGTCCTGCTGGCGCGCGCCCTGGCCACCGGCGCGTCCCTGCATCTCTGGGATGAGCCGCTCGCTCCTCTCGATCCGCGGCATGCGCTGGATGTGCTGAAGCTGGGGCGCGAACTGGTCAAAGGCGGGGCGACGATGCTTTTTTCCCTGCACGACCTGCGCCTGGCCTACTGCCTCGATCTGGTCGTGGTGCTTCACGAAGGGCGTTTGAGGGCCGCGGGAATTCCCGATGCCGTTTTGACTCCCGAGCTATTGCATGATGTCTTTGGTGTTCGCGTAACGACCGGTCCCGGGTTGATCCTCGAACTACCCTGAGTTCCTTCGACTACGCCAGCGCCGCTCCCTTTCGAACCAAATTGCCACGAAAAACACCAAAAACACGAAAAACAAGGAAGATGGTTTTTAGGGGATTCACCCAGCGGGCTGTTTAATCTAAGGGGATTGATCATTCATCAACTTCCTATTTTGTGATTATCGTGTTTTTCGTGGCTATTTTATCTGTGAAATTGGGGCCTATTGCTCATTCATGATACCCATGCCTCCAGGCAATGTGCCGGATAACATCAGTCCCCCGGGCGTGGTCGCCGATGCATCGGCACCAGCCTCTCGGGCAAAAGGGCATTTTACCGAGCCCGAACAACGCGAGATAACCCGCCTGTGCGTGCAGACCGGCCTCATACTCATGCAACATGGCGCCGAGAGCGCGCTCGTGGAATCCCTGACGCGGCGCCTGGGCCTGGCCATGGGCGTCGAAAGCGTCCAGGTGGCCATCACAGCCAACGCTCTCACGATCACGACGCTCAGCGAGAATCACTGTGTGACGACCGTGCGCCGCAATGAGGACCACGGCATCAACATGCAAATGGTGACGGAGACCCAGCGCGCCGTGCTCAGCTTCGAGGCGGGGGAGATCGATGCCGTCGCGTACCGTGAGCGCCTCTCGGGAATCAAGCCCCTGCGCTACCCACGCTGGCTGACTTCGATCCTCATCGGTTTTTCCTGCGCTTGTTTCGCGCGACTCGCCGGCGCGGATTGGCTGAGTTGCGGCGTCGCCTTTGTCGCAAGCGCGCTGGCGATGCTATTGCGGCTTTACCTCGCCTCGCTGCACTTCAACCCCTTCGTGAACTTTTTCGCTGCCGCCTTTGCAGCGACCTCGATCGCGGGCCAGGGGGCGATCTACGGGATCGGAGAAGCGCCGAAAATCGCCATGGCATCGAGCGTCCTGCTGCTGGTGCCGGGCTTTCCCATGATCAACTCGGTTTCCGACATGGTGAAGGGTTACATCAACACAGGTCTGGCACGCGGGATGATGGGAATCCTGCTGGCCGCCGCCACTTGCGGCGGGATCATGCTCGCGATGGAAATCTGGAACGTATGGGGGTGGCTATGAAACTCCTGATGGATCTTCTCATCGACATGGCGCTGGCCTCGGTGCCCGCCGTGGGATTCGGCATGTCCTTCCACGTCCCCGCCAAGGTGCTCAAGTATTGCGCTGCGGGAGGCGCCATCGGGCACGGTCTTCGCTTCTTGCTCTTAAAGACGGGCCTTCCCATCGAATGGTCGACGCTTGCGGCGGCCATGGTCGTCAGCCTGCTCGGAGTGCAGGCTGCGCAGTGGCTGCGCGCCCATCCCAAGGTGTTCACCGTCGCGGCGATGATACCGATGATTCCCGGCGTTCCCTTCTTCACGGCTCTGCTTGCCCTTGTGCAGATTCAACAGAAAGGTTTCACAAACGAACTTTTCGCCACGGCGGTGAGCTCGGGGCTTCGCACCCTTTTCATCGTGAGCGCTCTGGCTGTCGGCCTCGCCATTCCCGGCCTCCTTTTCTACCGCCGCCGTCCGGTGGTTTAGGAAGAGCGTAAGCGGGGTAAGAGCGTAAGCGAGAGTAAGGGGGGTAGGAGTGTAAGGGGGGGAGAGCGTAAGGGAGGCGTTACGGGACTTCGTAAACTTCGACGAGGCCGACGCCCGAGTTGCCATCGGCGCTCTTCAAGATGGCGGTGTAGGTGCCCGGCTGGAGAGTGATGAGCAAGGCGGAGTCGTTGGAACTGGCGCCGATGAGCGTCGTAGCCCCTGATTTCGCGGCAGCCTGGGAGATGCTGTTCGAGCCGCCCCACTTCTCATTCGATGCAATCACCGCGGACCCTTGATAGAGATCGAGGTGCGGGTTGAGCACCGGGTTTGTGACGCCTTGCGGGACCAGCGAGGGCCCCACGCCCTGGATGAGCAGCGTCATGGGGACATTGCCGTCAAAAGAGAAGCCGGCGATGAGCACGTTGTCGCCGGTGGAAACGAGAGCCCGCGCCGATATGCCGAAGAGACGGCCTTGAGCGGCCCGCGCCGGAGTTCCCGGTGCCGTGGTATCGGTGTCATAGAGCTCGCCCAAAGCGATTCCGCTGCCGCCCGCCTCGTCCGAGATGAGCGCCGTATAATTGCCTGGCACCAGCGAGACCAGCAGCGCGGCATCGAGGCTGGCCGAGGGCAGGTCCGAGAGGCCGATGCCCAGGAAAGCCTGCCTGAGCGCGCTGGCTCCGCCCCAATCCTTGTTCACCGCGATGCGGTTGGAACCCTGGTAAAGCTCGATTTGCGGATTGGGCAGAGTGTTTGCCACCCCCTGGCTCACCAACTCGGGACCGAGGCCTCGGAAGACGATATTCTTATTCGCGCCGTCGGTTCCCGCAGCCATCGCCACGCCGACGATCATTGTGGCGGAACCGCCACCCGCGGGACCTCGGGCGGCGAGACCGTAAATGCGCCCCTGCCGGGCGACGTCCACGGCGACCACGGCGGCGTCGGAGGTCTTTGACGAAGTCGCGTTGGAAACGACCACCGTGTATGATCCCGCGTCGGCAGCGGTCACGCTTGCCACGGAGTAGATCGAAGCCGTCGCCCCGGCGATGAGGTGTCCATCCTTGTGCCATTGATAAAGGAGATCAGAGCCCGTGGCGGTGACGGAGAGCGAGAGACTCCGGCCTATCAGGGCTTGCTGGCTTTTCGGTTGCGTGGCGATCGCCGCCGTGCCGGACGAGACACGGCCAAGCCTGGCCGCATTGCAGCCGCGCATGGGCCATTTCCCTCTCGTGGCGGAGGTGCCGATGTCGAAGGCGTAGAGCTTGCGGTCGTTGCTGGCCACATAAAGCCGGTTTTGGACGATGACGGGGGAACTGCGGATCCAGTTGCCCGTGGAGTAGGTGCGGGA
>JBAZHQ010000173.1:7332-8777 GCA_041652235.1 Opitutaceae bacterium
CGTCGGCGTTCACCGCGTAGAGTTTTCCGTCATAACAGCCGATGTAGATCGTGCCGTCATCGGCGACGACGGGAGAACTGGCGCGCACTTCATTCCCAAGCGTGAAGGCCCAGCGGTCGCTGCCGTCCGCGCCGTTCAGCGCATGAAGCTTGTGGTCATAGCCGGCGAAATACACGGTCCCATCCGCCGAGATCGCAGGCGAAGATGTGATCGACGGCGGGAAGCTGCGCGACCAGCGAAGAGCGCCGTTGGAGGTGAGCGAATAGAAGGCGCCGGTTGTGGTGCCGAAATACACGTTGCCGGAGGAATCGATGGCTGCGGAGGTATAGACATCTTGATCCGTCGGGTAGTGCCAGAGACGCGCGCCGCTTGCCGAGATGGCATGGAAAGCCTGGTCTCCGCCGCCAACATAGACGGTGCCATCGCTGCCGATGACCGGTCCGGCGTAGGTGTCGGTGCTTCCCGTGGCGTAACTCCATCTGAGCGAGCCGGTGCTTAGGCTGACTGCGTAAACGGCGCCATCGCCCGCCTTAAAATAGACGGTGCCATCGGATGCGATGGCGGGACTGTTAAAGATCCATGATCCCGTGTCGTACTTCCAGCGCAGGGAACCGTCGGCCCGCAGGGCATAAAGGAAACCATCGCGAGAGGGGACGAGAACAGTGCCGTCGTCGGCGACAGTAACCGATGCCGTGTCCTGACCGTAGGTCGTGTCGTAGCTCCACTTGAGCGCGCCATCTGTTCCGATGGCATCCATGAGTCTGTCGCCTTCGCACAGGTACACTGTGCCGTCGGGCCCCACGGCGGGCGAGTTGGTGATGGACGAGCTGGTGACGTATTGCCATGCGGAGTCGGCAAGGCTCAGCGTGATCTGGCCCGAGCTTGACGAGTCCTTGGAATCGACGCTGATCCTGTAGGTCGTGCCCGCCACGGCGTTGAACGTGCACAGCGGCGACGTATTGCCGCCATCGGTGCCCGGGTTGTCGTTCGCGGCGACCAGGGTGAGTCCGGCGAGGGTCGAGCCTGTGTACACCGCCATGATGGGATCGAAATCGAGGCTGTAGGCAGAAGCCTGATACTTGCCGGAGCTTGGGGCCGTCCATTTGAACCAGACCGACCGTCCGCCCGCCTGCCCGAGAATGCGGGGTTCGCCCGACTCGCGCGAGGCGTTGATGTTAGAGGTCGCCACGCTCGGGCTGGTTCCCGTGAGGACGAGGGCGGACGCAAAGGTATCGCTGTCCGGAACGGTTCCGATGTTCAAAAGGATCAGCCCCACGGCGCTCGATTTCGACGCCACGACAATGCGGTAGGATGTGCCCGCAAGCGCGGCGAAGGACAGACGTCCCGTGTGATTGGACGTTGTGGTATCGTAGGCGCCCGCGACCGGAGTCAGCGTGGAAAGGGTGTCGCCGGTGTACACTGCGACGACCGCATCGAAGGCGCCG
>JBAZHQ010000174.1:0-8767 GCA_041652235.1 Opitutaceae bacterium
CGGAGGCCTCTGCCTCACCGTCGGCGTTGTCGCCGGTATCCTTATCGCAGCCAACAACAAGGACGCCGCTGATAAGGCCAAGTCTTTGGCTACAAAGGCGCGAGACGCCGCCAAAGAGCAGCTCAAGCACTAGCCATGTCATGCGCGGAGCATGGCTGTTTGCCGTGCTCTGCGTTGCCGGATGCGTTACGTCCACGCCAATGCCCGCTGGCGGCCATATTGAGCTACCGGGCGGACTAATAGAGCAGCCTGACAATGCAATTAGTCCAGCAACGGTCAGGATTGTGTATCCATTTAACCCGAAGGCTGGCTCTGCGTGGACGCAAGCAGTTGCTGCGATCAAAGCACAAGCGGCATCCGGCGGCCAAGCAGATGCCCATGAAGAGCTGCATCTTGACCCTGTGAGGACAGGCCCATCCTCCGCTCCCAATTACGCGCTGCTGGAGATATCCACGGGCACGCCAAGCGTGACGGACACGACTGCGATTGAGACAGCCAAAGTCAAAGCGGAAAGCCGCAAGCCGCTCATGTGGACCGGCATAGGCTGTATCATCGCAGGCTTGCTTGTCGCAACACTGCTTAAGTACCCAACACCCGGAGGGCTGCTGGCCCTGTGCGGCGGAGCCTTGATCGGGATGCACTCATATCCGTGGTTGGGCATCGTAGCCTGCGGCCTAGGTGCGGCGGCGGCGGCCCTTTACATCGGCCATGAGATCGGGGAACGCAAGAGCACAACAACTTCTTCCACCTCTACGTCAGCAACTTCTGTTTAATCTCCCATGACCGAAGCCGTCCCAGCATCAGCACTCAAAGACTTTCTTGCCGTGACCTTCTACCTATTGGGGGGCCTTGGTTCAGCCGCCGGGCTAGCACTCGCAATCAGGAGTCTATTACGCAAACCATCACCATTTCCTCAGCCGATGCTCGTCGAACTCGCCAAGGAGTTCACGCCGCTAGACCGCACCGAACGCTTTGAAATAGAGGTCAGAGGCGGATTCCGCGACGTGAATGATAAACTCGTCAAGGCCGATGCAGAGCGACGTCAAAGCGTATCCAGATGCTACCAGAACACCGAGAGACTTGTGGGGGACATGCGCGATGAAATCCGGGCCACCCAGCAGGATCTGGGCAAGCAACTGCGGGAGACCAACGACGGATTAAACGGACGCATCAATGACATACTCGGGGCCGTGAGGCATTTGTCGGGTGCTTTTGAGCAGAGCCAGAAAGGACACAACCGTGATTAGCGAACGCGAAAGCCTCATACAGCAGAAAATCCTTCAAGCACTGGCCGAATGCGGGGACTACCTGCTTCTCGACGCCCACCTCGTGGACGCGGTTTCGCTCAAGGTGCCGCAAATGCGCAAGGGCGAGTTCGACGACGCACTGCGCTACCTAGATTCGCACGGCCGTGTGCGCTCAATCCGTAGCGAGCGCGGTGAAAAGTGGGGCATCACCGATGCGGGCCGCATGGCTCTTCAGAACAACGAATAGACCATATGGACGGACGCAAACCCAGAGCAGACGCCAAACTGCGTAACCTGCCGCCCGATCAGCGCACGACGCTGACCGACTGGCTGGTCGACGACGGACTGTCGTATGCGGAAGCCAAGACCCGCTTGGCCAAAGAGTTGGGCATTAAGACCTCCATCGGTGCTATTGCGGACTTTTGGGCCAAAGAGTGCTGGGAGCTACGCTTTCGCAAAGCCCGCACAGTGGCCGATCAGATAAAGGCCGTCGTCGCAGAGCAGGATCCGGGCTTGGACGAGGCCGCGCTCGCGGCTCTTTCGCAACGCGTGTTTGACATGTCAATCGCTAAGGACGGCAGCCCCAAGGATATTCTACTGCTCGCCAGTGTCATAGGGGATGCGCGCAAGCTCCAGATCGAACAGGCGAAGGTAGATCTTGCCCGCGAGAAAAACGCGCAGGCAGGTGAGCGAATTGCACTAGAGACCCGCAAGGTGGAACTCATGCAGGTCAAGGCTGCCAAGGAAGTGCTGGCCCGCGCGAGCGAACTGACAGCGATTGCATCTGACGCCGGGCTTTCTAGCCAAGAGAAAGTTGACGCCGCCCGTCGCATCCTCTTTGGCGACGCGCACGTGGACGGCGAGAAGGAGGCAGCATGAAGAGCTGGCTCTCCAACTGGCCGATACGCGTACGACGCATTCTGCGTGGTCCTGGACTCGCAACACTTCTTCTATGCGCAAGCTTCATTTTCGCAGCGCAGACTATCGCCTCCAACGAGGCGCTGATTAAGTTCCGCACCTACCAAGAAGCCGTGGCCCGCGACCACGAGACCAAGACGATGGTCATCTGCTGGTCCCGCCAGATCGGCAAGAGCTTCACTCTGGCATCTTGGGCCGTGGACCGCCTGCTGCTCTATCCGGGCAGACTCGTGACCGTCCTTTCCAATTCCAAGGACAACGGCGCCGAGTTCGCCATCAAAGCCCGTGAGGTCTGCGAGAAGCTTCAAAAGGCCGTCGAAGCCGTTGAATTTGAGGACAAGACGCCGGACGATCCTAGTCTTTCAGCCGAAGAAGTGTTCCAGGCGATGCACTTTGAGGTGAAGGTCAAAGTGCAAGGCAAATGGGGCCGCATCAAGGTGATCGCAGCGTCGCCGCGCACCGCTCGTGGCTTCTCCGGCGACCTCATCCTCGACGAGTTCGCCTTCCACGAGGATTCGCGGGCCATCTGGGAAGCCGCCGAGCCGATCATTTCTGCCAATCCTGACTTTCTGTGCCGCATAAGCTCCACGCTGAACGGCACGCGGAACATGTTCTACCAGCTCCTAAAGGATGGGCGCTATGCAACGAACATAATGCCGCGCAGCAGAGCCTACTCAATGGGCCTCAAGATTTATTCGGCCATCACCGGCAAGCAGATCACGCCGAACGAAGCCCGCGCCGAAGCTCTAGACAAGCGTGCCTACGATCAAAACTACGAGTGCATCGCAGCGGACGAGTCGATGACGCTCCTGACCCACGATCTGATCAACGGGGCTGCCCGCGACGGCATCCCGCTCTGTAATCAAGCGTGGAGCGGCGAGGCTCTGATACGCATGGCGTTCACGAGCGACCTTTACTTCGGATGGGACTTCGCGCGCAGCGGAGACCTTTCGGTCATCTGGGCGCTCGGAAAGGAAGGTTCGACACTGCGAACCGTGGCCATCCTGCGGATGAAAGGACTGCGGACACCCGCCCAGAACGCCCAGTTGGACCTCCTCTGTGCACAGCGCACCTTCCGCAAGGGCGCGATCGACTTCACTGGCCCCGGCGTTGGCGCGACCGACTACGCACAGGATAAATGGGGAACCTACCGCATCGAGGCCGTCAATTTTTCCAGTTCCGTGCCCATTAGCCGCCGAATGGCTGCCGACGGGCGCAAGGCCCCAACGGCCCCAGTCCCGGAAGTCATGGCCGCGAACCTCCTCGAAGCCTTCGAGGATCATCGCATAGAGATCCCCTCCGAGCCCGAGATCCGTGACGATCTGCGAAAGCCCGAAAAGCTCACGACGCCGTCCGGCCGCGTCTCGATTGCGGCTGAGCGCACCGAGGCGGGTCACGCCGACCATTTCTGGGGGCTCGCGCTGGCGATCCGCTCCGCCTCAACCGATGGCGGCCCGGCGGTGGCCGAAACAGTCAAGCGTGATCGCGGCTATGACCGCGACGATCGCTTCGGGCGGCCACACATCTCCCCTCAACCAGGACTCCTCGTCTAAATGAACAAACCTCTTCCAGTCAAACAGGAGTCGAGCCTTGGCGTCGAGCGTATCGCCCAGCAGATCCAAAGCCGCTTCAACCCGATTCGCAATCTGGATCCCGCGCGACTGTCCCAGCTGCTGGACAATTTCCAGCGTGGAGATTTGTCCGAGATCGCCCACCTTTGGGACGCCATCGAACGCCGCGATTTCCAGTGCCAGGCGGTGATCCCCAAACGCAAGCGCGCGACTGCACTCCTCAATTACGAGATTCTTGTGGAGGACGACTCTCCGGAAGCGGCCGCGCAGAAGGAAGCGCTGGAATACTTCTACGACAATATCGACGCGACCGACGCTCTTGATCAGGACCAGCACGGCGGATTCACGCTTCTTGTCGAACAGATGATGGACGCCGTCGGGAAGAAATACGCCGTTCACGAGATCCTCTGGCAGCCGCAGCGTGTCGATAATCAGGATCGACTGACAGCGCAGCTAGTCAGGACGCCGCTCTGGTTCTTCGAACATCGCACGGGGAGACTGCGATTCCTGAAGTCCGACTATGATTTTGACGGAGTGTCATTGGAAGAAGGGGGCTGGCTGGTGACGGTTTCGAGCTCGCCGCTTATGGAAGCTACGTCCGTTGCTTACGTCTACAAGAATCTAAGCCTCAAGGACTGGCTTATCTTTTCTGAGCGATTCGGAATGCCGCTCCCCCACGGGAAAACGAGCGCCGAGCAGGGCACAAAGCAATGGACTGATTTTGTCGATGCGATCCGGAACATCAATATCGACTGGTCACTGGTATCAGGGGAGCAGACAAGCATTCAGTTCCACGACATGAGCGCTTCCGGCGACCGGCCGCAGAAGCCCCTCGTTGAATACATGGATAGAGGGATCGCCATCCTTTGGCGCGGCGGCGACCTATCGACCATTTCGGCGGATACGACCGGAGCCACCCAGCAGACCGAGGAGCGGGAGAATATCGAGGCGGCCGACGCGCTGATGATTAACGAGACCCTCTGGAACGGGATCGACAAGCTGGTCCGTCGTGCGCTCTTTGGTCCCGATGCTCCGGCACTGGCTTACGTCGCGATTCAGCCGAAGCTTCGCACCGATTCCGAACGCGAGATGAAGATTTGGGACTTCGGAGTCCAACATGGGGTGCCACTTTCGAAGGCGGACTTCCGCAAGCGCTTCGGGCTTCCTTCGCCGAAGCTCGATGACAACGGCAACCCGGATCCCGACGATCCGATTCTCGAAAAGACGGCTGCCGCCGCACCATTCGGAGCACAGGGCTTCGGTTCGTCCAACGAGCGCCGTGCCGCCTTGGACCTCCTTGATGCGGCGACTCTGGCCGAGATGGACGATCTCCGAAGCGCCGTCGCCAGCAACTCAAAGCCTCCGTCCGGGAACCGCATCGCGAAGGCACTCGAGCTGCTCCTTTCACTTCCACCTAGGACCGAGAAATGATGCTCTTCTTCTATAGCCCATTAAACGGGCGTTCCCTTCAAAAAACCGCCATTTGGGCCAACTGTCGCGTACGGGTAGGAAAACCGTTTTGCAACGCATTGCAGGCGTTTTGCAACGCTATCCAGCGTCCGATCATATTCACCAACGAAGCCCGCGCGGAAATCTTCCTCGCCGGAGTCTTGGAAGACGCTGAAGTAGCCTCGAACGAGGCGACCGGATGGTACCGCCTAGCAAGCTACCGCGACTATCCGAACGTGCGAGGGATGCAACGCGTCGACGAGACGGCAGCCAACGCGATGATCCAAGACTTTGCCGGTGCCGTGTCCCGCATCAAGCGGTTCTTCGGCGGCCATGCTCCGGCTGTCTATCGCGGCCATCCCGACGATGGCACTTACGACGAGCACGACGACACGACCGTCTACGGTAACGTCGACGCAATGGAAGCACGCACGGATGGCATCTACGCACACATCACATGGGCTCCTGAATTCGCGAATATCCGAGGCAAGGAAGCGTGGAGGCTATCGCCTCGCTGGGCGATGAAGACCGTATCCAACGGTCTATACCGGCCCGTCCGCCTCGTCTCCATCGGCCTTACGACCGAGCCACAGCTCGTTGACGCTCCTTTTGCAAACTCGAACAAGAACACAACTATGACACTGCTCAAAGCAATACTGGCGAAGCTGGGCTTCGCCCCCGAGCGCATCGCTGCCACCGAGACTGGCGCAGACGGTGCGATCAAACCTGAAGAGGCTGATGCCGCAATCGCCAAACTGGTCGAAGCCAGCAAGAACGAGGCCGACAAGGCCAAGACAGACATCGCCGCGATCAACTCCCGAGTGACCACGCTTGAGGCGGAGAAGGCAGCCGCGCTTGCCACTGCCTCCAATGAACGCAGGGCCCGTGCGATGCTAACTGTCGATGCCGCCGTTGCCAAGGGGGCGATCACCGGCGCCCAGCGCAGCGAATGGGAAGGCAAGCTGACTTCAGCGGCCGATTTCGTACTCGCGGCAAATGAACTCTCCACACAGAAGCCCGCGCTGCACACAGAGTCACAGTTTGGCGACCAAGGTGCACGGCGCACTGATCCTCAAGTCACCGCTTCGAATGAGATGAAGCGCAAGGTCAGCACGCGCATGAAGGAAACGGGCGAGGAATGGGGCACCGCTTGGTCCAACGTTGCAACCACCGAAGAGGGTAAGCGGCTCCTCGAGTCAATGAGCCAGAAGGCATAGCCGCACCAGTTTAGAAAATCACCATCAACTATCGCAAAATCACACCATGAGCAAAGACACCATTCCGGCCGCTACGGCAGCCACTCCCGACCCGCTGAAACTCCTCGAAAGCGTCGACGAGTTCGGATCCACATTCGCCAAGGACATCGCGGCGAAGACCAAGGCAGGTCTCACCCGTGAACAGGCCCTCAACGTCATCAAGGCCCAGATCCGCCACGACGCGGAACTGGCTGCTAAGAAAGCGGGCGGCAAGGCCTAGTCGGTCCAAATCTTCAAAAGTTCACAAGGAAAGCATCACCACCATGATCACGCTCTACATTCTTCTTAGCGTTCTGTTCGTAGCCCTGCTCGGCATCGGCTATCGCTCCCGCCATGCCTTTTGCGACGGAGGCCTCGTCTTCTCGAACAACGCACCGCGTGCGATGGCTACCCACCGCAATCCGGTGACCCGCGCTGTCGACGCTGTTGTTGCCACCCGGTTTCTCCTCGCCAAGTCCGGAGCCACCGCCATGTCGTCCGCCATCTGCGGCGCCTCTGACCGTCCGATCGGAGTTTACGATGACGTGGCTGCCGCCATCGGGGACATCATCACCTTGAGGCTTCTGGGCATCAACGCCGAGACCCTGCTCATGGTTCCATCCGTAAACGTGAGCGCCGGAGACCCGCTCTATACCGCCGCAAACGGCAAAGTGACCAACATCTCCACCACAGGCGCCTACGTTGTAGGTTTCGCCCTGACTGACGGAATCACCGACGGAATCGTCGAAGTTGACCCGCGTCCGTCGGTCGCAGCGGTGAGCTAACCCATCCGCAACCTCAATTCACAACCATTGCAAATCCAATGAAAGACGAAATCTTCATCAATTCTGACCCCGGCATTGGCCGGGTGCCGCTCGATACCATCTGCGCTGCCAACGAGGGCCGCTTCAACTCGACCTTCTATTCCGAACCGCTCACCACGTACGGCGTAGGCGGCTGGGACAAGGACGATCTCCAGCTGCTGCTGGAGTTCCTCGCCCCTTCCTGCGAGGTCTCTCGCTACTTCACCTATAAGCAGGCTGACATCGCGGATGCGTTTCTCACTGACGATGGTGCCGAGGACATTCGCGCCATCGGCGGGGATTTCCAGCGCGTTCAGGATGGGCTCCTCACGGACGTCGTTTCGCGCACCGACAATAAGGGTCTCACGATCTCAATCGATCTCGATGTAGCGGCCAATGATCCGAACTATCGGAACAAGAAGGTCACGGCCCTCACTCGCCGCCTTCTACGCAACGAGATTCGTCGCGCGATCGCGGGGCTCGACGCGGCAGGCATCAGCACCGCAAAGGTCTGGAGCGGCACCGCCGATCCGGACCGCGATGTAAAAGACGAACTCGACACCAGTGCGCTGACGGGAAATCGCGCCAACCGCGTGCTTTATGGCTCGACCGCTTGGAGCCTGCGCGATTCGACATATCGCGCCCAGAACACAGCCGGTTCGAACGCCTCAGCGGGCATGATGGTCGACCGCGTCGGCCAGTATCTCGCCGCCTCTACTCAGACGATGGACGCTCTCTATCGCACCGGCTCCGGCAACCTTGCAGCGTTCCTTTCCAACGCCGTTTTCCTCTACAACGCGGCCTCTGGACTCACCCCCGAAGACCCGTCGAACATCAAGAGGTTCACGAGCAACGGCGGCACGCCAATGCAGGTTTACTCGCAGCAAGTCTCCGCGAAGCGTGAGGAAATCACTGTCTGCCACTACTCCTTGCTCGCGGTCACGAGCACAATCGGAATCCGGAAACTGACCACATCCAAGGTCTAGACCTCCGCGCTCTTCCAACCGCCCGCCGCAGGGCGCGGCGGTTGCTTAAAGCGCAAAGATCACCATGAGCAACTGGATTACACCCACTCAAGCCGATGTTCTGACCGTCATGGCCGGAGCCGAACTCGATGCCGTTCGCAGCCAAGCACTTGCGGATGGCCAAACAGACCCGCTACCTGGTGCGATCAGCGAGATTGTGCAGCTAGTGCGAGGCTTCGTCGCCGCATCGGCGACGCTCTCTTCAGGAGAGACTATCCCTCGAAAGCTTCTCGGGGCCTCTCTCAATCTTATCCGCGACAGGCTTCTCTCGCGTCTACCGATTCAGGATCTGTCCAACCCTGACAGGACGGCTCAAACGAAAGCGGCTTACGACCTCCTGAAAATGGTCAGACAGGGCGACCTTCAGGTGGACACCGCCGACGATCCTATCACGACCGAGACCGCGAGCCCGGCCCCGGTGGAGCTCGCCAGTTCATCCCGGTCTCACTTTTCACGCAATTCTCTTAATGGACTCTAAACCGACAAAATCCCCAATCAGTTGGCCCGGCGGAAAGCGCC
>JBAZHQ010000175.1:0-8752 GCA_041652235.1 Opitutaceae bacterium
GACTGCAGGTGCTCGCCTCGCTCCGGGCGCAATGGGCCGAGGATCGCGCTCCGCTGCACGTGGACTGGGTGGTGCGGGATATCTTTGCGCCTTTCGTGAAATCCTGCGCCGTCGTCGATCGCACCTACGAATTCAAGCGCTACGGCGGGACAATCGAGTTCCTACGCTTGATAAAGGAGCTTCGGAAAACCCGCTACGATTACGTTTTCGATTTTCAGGGTCTGCTCAGGACCGGCCTCATGACTTGGCGGACCCTTGCCAAGATCAAGGCGGGACGCTGCAACGCGAGGGAGGGCGCTACAGCGTTCTACAATGTGAAAGTGCCCCTTCCTCCGGCGGGCAGGCGTAGTCATAAGCTGGATATCCTCCTGCAGTTCCTTCCGGTGCTCGATCTGGAGCCTTCCCTCCAGGGCAGGCTGCGCTTTCGCGAGATCGAGAAACTCAAGCTGAGTTTCATCGAGGGAAAGAAGGGCGTGAAGCCCGTTGTCATCTTCCCTGACTCAAAGCGCGCCGAAAAGAACTGGCTGGGCTACAGGCAACTCACGAAGCTCATTCTTCAGGAGGACAAAACCCGCCGCGTCATTTGGGCGGGCTTGGCGCACATGCCCGACAAGGGGGCATACCCCTCCGAGCGCTTCCTGAATCTGACGGGGAATACCAGCCTTCTGTCGCTGCCTGCCCTTATCAATCGGGCCGACTGGGTGATCGCCAATGAAAGCGGGCCCTTGCATCTCGCCGCCGCCCTGGGTGTCAAAAACCTGGCAGTGCTGGGCACGACCGATCCGCGCGTGCTCGGTCCCTATCCGCTGACGGCTCCTGAAAACCACGTCATACAGGCTCCCGTGGGGAATCTCTCCCTCCTACAGGCCAAGGAAGTCTATTCGCGATTCCTTCAATACTCCGAAGCCTGATTGAAATCCTAGGAAACAAGAATCTAGAATTTAGGAGCTAGTGTAGTGATGCTGAAATGACTATACCTTTGGAGCCTGGGGACCCGCGGTGCCACAAAGGAGAGATATGTCTAGGGATTTCAGCATCACTACACTAGGAGTTAAAATAATCCCAGCGTTTCTGGCCAGAACCGGGCGAACCATGTTTTCGGACATGGCTGCGAAACAAAGAAGCAAAGGCTCGGAACTTCGATTCTTCGTTTCTTTGAAGTTTATGAACGGTATTCGGATTGAATCCTCTTCAATGCCCAGGGAAGCACCGGACTGCGCGGGGAGGGGACCAGGACCTGCAGGCCTGCGCTGAGGCCGTCCGCCAGGGGAACCGGAATCGTCAGAACGGGAAGTCCCGCCAGGCTCGCGGGAGCGCTCAATTGCAGGATTCGGTTGCGATCATAGGTGTCGCATTCCGAGTGACGCAGGGCCGCGCAGGGCGCGGCGGGCAGCAACAGAAAGTCATAGGTGAGGAAATAGCTCAGAAGCGTGTCGCGGAGGAATCGGCGTTGGATCTCCGCCTCGCACAACTGATCCGCCGACCAATGCCTCCCTCGGTCCAGCCTTTGCCAGACGGGCGCGGAGTATCGTTCGCGAAAACGCTCGAGGAAAGGTGCGTGCACTTGGGCAGCCTCGGCGCTTGTGAGGATCGTGTAGCATGAGGCGCCGGGTCGAAACGCATGGAGCAATTGATCGCGGGTGTGCTCGTCGGCGGCCTGGCAGAAAAATTCAGCGCGCTTGCGACAGGCCAGGCACACCTCCTCGTCCAGATCGCCGCATTCGAGGTAGCAACCATTCAGTTTGCGATCCTCCGTCCGTCTGTTTCCGCACAGGCAGCCAAGAAGCGTCTGCATATCCGCCGCGCTGCCCGTGAGCCAGCCTGCCGTATCGCAACTGGGCGCCAGAGGAAACGCATCATGAATCCAGGCATCGCCCGGCATGTGGCGGTAGCCGAAAAGTCCGCAAAATGATGCTGGCAGGCGGATGCTGCCACCCGTGTCGGTGCCCACTGCGAACGGCACAATGCCCGCCGCCACAACCGCAGCGGAGCCGCTGCTGGAGCCTCCGGTGGTTCGGTCGGGAAAATGCGGATGCGAGCAATCCCCGTAATGAGGATTCTGTCCGGTGAGGCCGTAGGCGAATTCATAAAGCTGGGTCTTGCCGACGCAGATCGCGCCTGCCGCGCGAAACGATTCCACGATCGCGGAATCACAGGCCGGGACAGGGCGCGTTTCCGCAAGAAAAGACGAACCGGCCCGCGTCGGCAATCCGGCCAGATTGAAGCGATCCTTCAAAAAATAGGGAGCGATGAGAGGCGAGCCTTTGCTTGTCGCAGCGGCGATCTCGGCCATGAGTTTGTCATCATCGGCAAGCGCAGCGATCACAGCCCTGCTTTGCTTTGGTTCCATCCGCTCCTTAAGCCGGAGTCGAAGCGTGCTGAGAAACCGCTCCGGATCATCGAGTGCGATCTCACGCCAATCTGCTATGCTCAAGACCTGAAGCGGATCGGGGAGCGGTGAGGACATCGGTGTTCATCGTTACACCATGAGTCCCATCCGCCCGCAAGTCTGTGGATGCATAGCATGGCAAATCAGCCGATCCGCTTTGTCACGTAATACGTGACAAAGCGGATTGGTCCTAGATTGGTATCGGTCCTGGTGCCAATTTCTGATTTCCGGCATCTTTGCCGGCCTCTGGCGTCTGGCTTCTTGGGTTGCGACCATGCGCCAGAGCTCTTTTACATCGGGCCATGAGCCCTGAACAAAAACTCGCTGAAATCGGACTTTCATTGCCAACACCTCCCGCCGCCGCCGGCAGCTATGTTGCCACAGTGCGCACGGGAAAGCTCCTTTATTGCGCGGGCACGATCGCCGCGATCAACGGCCAGATGACGCATGTGGGGCAGGTGGGCAAAGAGCAGACGGTGGTGACGGGCGCGAAAGCCGCAGAGGTGTGCGCCCTGAACACGCTGGCGAACATCAAGGCCGCACTCGGCTCGCTCGACCGCGTGTCGCGGATCGTTTTCGTGAGCGGTTTCGTGAACGCGGTGGATGGTTTCACGGACAGCCCCGCGGTCATCAATGGCGCCAGCGATCTTTTCGTGAAAGCCTTCGGCGAGGCCGGCAAGCACGCCCGCGCCGCAGTCGCCGTCAACGGCCTTCCGAAAGGCTCGACTACCGAGGTGCAGGTGGTGGCTGAAATCAGGGATTAGGAGAAGGGTTACCGGACGGTGCAGCCGACGTTTGTAACGAGCCTAGAGTCTGATGTCTTGAGATCCACCGACGGTCACCAGGGCTTGCATTGTGGCCAAACTTGTTCCTGATTCATGCGGGTTCGGGGGATAAACATCCTCGGAGGCAATCGAAACGGTCGGGCCGCCGTTTCTTAATACCCTTCAAATGGGGCGATGAGTTTAGCTTTGGTATTGAACCGGATTCTCAAATCCGGGTTTCGGACCTCGGATAGATCTCATCCAACCTGCCGAAGAAAACATCTCGTGAACGATGAATGCCCCGAAAGACACAAATTCCACCGTCTTGCCAATCGAAGGGAATGCCAATTCCCTGCGCTGGGAAGGACACATGTCAGACGGCGCCGGATCGACTTTCGGTGCTGAGCCATGCGCAGTCCTGCTCGTAAATGCCGATGAGATTTGGCTTAAAGGGAATCGTGGAGATTTTCACATACCCCGAAAGGCCGTGGTTAGGGTTGGGAGAGGACCGATGTATCCGTGGTTCTTCCGTGGAATCCGGATACGGCACAACATCGAAAAATTTCCGGCGTACCTTCAATTCAGACCTATGGTCGGCGGAATCCACGAAATCTTAACACAACTCAAGGCGCTCGGATTTCCCATAAGCTGAGCTGGAGCGTTGCCCAGACGCCATGCGCTGGGATATTGGCTGAAATATCTGGCAATAGCGTGGCATGGGCCATGAGACCGCCTACAGAACCATGAAGCAGAATGAGACGATCAGAGTCGGCAGCAGCGCTGCGGCTGCGAGCTTGTGAGGTGCCACGCCGTCGGGAAAATAACGGGCAAGAATCGCCTGGCCCGCAGGGTTGGGCGCGTTGGCGATCACGGTCAGCCCGCCGCCGGCGACGGCGCCTGCCACCACGGCATACTTCAACGGGTCCGTAAAACCGGGCACCAGCGAAGCAAGGTAGGTGATGGCCGCGTTGTCATTGAAGGCTGTCAGGACCGTCGCGCCCAGAAAGAGAGGGATCTCATCAAGACGGCTAAGGATCGGCTGTATCCACCAAGCCTGAAGACCTCCGTGGATCACGAGGCCGGCAAGGAAGAAACCCACGAGGATCGGCGGACGCAGATCGACGGGGCTCTGGTGGTGCGCAGTGGCCTGCGAGAAAGCCAGGAAGAACAGGAAGGCTCCAATAAAGAGCACAGGATGGTGAGCCTGCCATACCGTAAAGGCCAGAAAGCCGAGTTGCACCACGGTGATCCAGGCCGGGGCTGTCGGGCGGGGTTGTTTCGGTGGTTGGGTCGCGGCGCGAACCATCAATTCGCCCAGTTCGCGGCGAAAGAAAACATAATAGGACACCGTGGCGACCAGGATGCCCAACGCCGAGCGCCAGCCGAAGTTCGTCAGCATGTGCAGGAGATCCCAGTTCCAGACACGGGCGACCATGATGACCGGCGGAGCCGCAAAGTGCGTGAGGGTTCCCCCTACGGAAATGTTCACGAAGAGCAGGCCCAGCGTTGCGTACCGAAGCCGGGGGCTCGGATTCAAATCGTAGAATTGTCGCGCAAGCAAAAGCGCCGCGATGGTCATGGCGGCCGGCTCAGTGATGAGCGAACCCAGCAGAGGCGCTATCAACAGGATGGAAAGCCACCAGGCGCCCGGTGTCTCCCTGCCTAGCTTCGCCACGATTCGCAGGCATCGCTCCGCCAGTCCCAGCACCGGGTGGGTTGCCGCCAGCGCCATGATGACCACGACGAATAGCGGTTCGGTGTAGCTGACATGCTCGCTGATATAGCTCACGACCGAGTGCCAGCCTTTGAACCAGGTGATCGCTCCGGCAAGAATCAGCACCCAAATGCCGAACACCGCTTCCACCTCCCCGAGAAAGTGAAGTATTTGGCCGAGGAAACTTACCTCATCGGGACTCCCGTCTTCGTCGGAATCGGCTCGTTGCCGCGCAACTTCAGCCGTAAGCCTTGCAGCGTGGCGTTCCTCGACCGCATGAGCCCATTGCCTAATCCTGGCGGTGCAGAAAGTGTGGATGATCGCACACACGAAGATCGCAAGCGCTGCCAGGTTGAAAGGATCGACGGCGGCCCGATGCGCGAGCACGTCCCACAAGCCGGCGCCCGCGGTGTCCTGATAACTGTCGAGAGGGACCGGCAGGGATGCTGCGACCGAGCCGCCCTGGGCGCCAAAGGATGGTGTCATGAGAACGGATACGGCTCCAAGATAGGAAAGGGGAAAGCGCCTCATGGTTCGATCAAAACAAGACAGTTGCGAGCTGAGTGGAAGATCTATGACGCACATCAGTTCTCTTGAGCGCAACACTTGCCTCGAATGAAATGGAGAATAGCATGTTCCCCGATGAATTCCTGCATACTTGCCGTGGGAGCCCCCAAGCGCATCGGTTTTGTTTCCACGCGATTTCATGGCACGGACGGCGTGACCCTTGAGGCTCGGAAGTGGGCGCAGATTCTTGAAGGAATGGGGCATCGATGCCATTGGATGGCGGGGCTCATCGATACTGCCGCGGAGATCAGCCACGAGGCGCCGCTCGCATTCTTCGGGCATCCCGATGTGGCGGCGCTTCAATCGAGGTTGTTCGGTGTTGTGGGACGCTCACGCGAGACCACAAACCGGATTCAGGCGATCAAGGAGCAGCTCAAGGATGAACTCTACCGGTTTATCGAGAAGTTCCAGGTCGAGGTGCTGATTCCGGAGAATATTCTCGCCATCCCGATGCACGTGCCCCTCGGGCTGGCGATGACGGAGGTCATCGCCGAGACAGGGCTTCCCACGATCGCGCACCATCATGATTTTGCCTGGGAGCGGGAGCGTTTCGTCGTGAGCGCGGTCAACGATTACCTTCGCGCCTCATTTCCCGGAGCGCTGCCGAGGGTGGAGCATGTGGTCATCAATTCGATGGCTCAGAAGGAACTCGCCCGTCGCTGCAGCCTGCCGTCATCGATCATCCCCAATGCCCTGGACTTTGAGACTCCTCCACCGGCCCTGGATGAGTATAATCGGGATTTCCGGAGGGAGATAGGCCTGAGCGAGGACGATATCCTTATCCTCCAGCCCACCCGGGTCGTTCAACGCAAGGGCATCGAGCATGCGATCGAACTGGTGCGCCAGATGAAGGAGCCCCGTGCGAAACTGGTCGTGTCGCACCCGGCCGGCGACGAGGGCAATGCCTATATTTCCATGCTGCACGAGCGCATCGCGGATGCCGGCATCGATGTGCGCTTCATCGCGGACCGAGTGGGCGAGACCCGCGGGCTCACCGCCGATGGGCGGAAGATCTACACGCTGTTCGACGTCTATCCGCATGCCGATCTTGTGACTTATCCGAGCCTGTATGAAGGCTTCGGCAATGCCTTCCTCGAGGCCCTGTATTTCGGCAAGCCCGTCGTCGTGAACACCTATTCCGTTTTCGCCCGTGACATCGCGCCGCTTGGTTTCAAGACGATCGCAATGACACAACTTGTCACCAGCGACGTCGTCGAGCAGGTAAGGATGGTGCTCGGCAACCCCTCGTTGCGCGCCGAATGGGCCTGCGCCAATTTCGATCTCGGACTAAAGTATTTCTCGTACTCAGTCGTGCGCCGGAAACTCGCGGCTCGCCTGGCCAACCTGTTCGGCGAGGGCCTTTAGGCCTCATTGTCCGCGAGAACCGCGGCGTTGAGTTCGTCGAAAAAGCCCGGCAATGCGGAATGTATGCGATTCCAGTTTGGAATCAGGGGACTCCATAATGGATCCTTCTGATAGGCTTCGGTCGCGGCACGAATGCTCCTTACAAAGGTCGACACTGCCGTTTCCTCCTCATGGCGCGGATAGCTAAGGCCGTTGATGGTGGCGTCGGCCGAGTAGAACCTGAGCGTGTCTTCCGCTTGGCGGCTGTAGGCGCTCAGCAGGGTGTCGAACAAGCCCGAATCGAGCTTGATCCCTTCGGCGCCCATCCTGCGATAGAGGGATTTGACTATGTCGATGGCCATCTTGTTCAGGCCCTTCTCGGGATCTCGAACCGAGATTTCCTGATGCTTGTGATCGTAGTTGTCGCAGAGCTCGGACTGGCAGATGGCGCGGGGGGCGCAATTGCGGAACACTTCCGCCAGAAGACCCACTTCCAGCGCCCAGTCGTACGGAATGCGAACGCGCCGGACGAGGTCCATGTCGAGGGCGAATTCTCCAGCCAGCGGATAGCGGTAGGTGTCCATGTAAACCAGGAACGGATGGGGTCCCACGATGCTCTTGAGCGCGCGCAGCAGCGGCGTCACCAGAAGACGCATGCAACGGCCGTTCAGGCGCGTGGTTGCCCGCGCGTAATAGCCTTTGCAGAAATCGAAACCGAGGCTGGGATGCGCCACAGGATAGCACAGGCGGGCGAGCAACTCCCGGTTATAGGTGATGATGTCGCAATCATGCACGGCCACCATGCGCGCCTGTTCGCTGGCCAGGACGTATCCGAAGCAAGTCCAGACATTCCTGCCCTTTCCCCCCTGGCCGGGACTGAGCTCCGCGTCGTCGAGCGTTTTGAACAGCGCCTGCATTCGCGGGCCGTCGTTCCAAAGCAGGATCGGTTTCTGCGGCAGTTGGGAAAAGATGCGCCGCGCATGCTTCCAATCTCGCATGCGGGTGGCGCCATCTATCCCTACTATAATCTGCTTGAGGTACGGGACCCCCTTGAGTTCGCGCACGATTCTCTTCAGCGCCAGAGTCCCCAGCTCCCTGATATGGCAGGGCAGCACAAGGGCAATGGGAGTCTCTTCTGAATACTCAACGAGCGCTTTTTCCAGCTGCTGCGTATTGGGTTGTCCGAGACGATGAAGCGTGGCAATCGCGCCTGTCTGGTAGAAGTCGGACATGATTTGAGGATTTTATGCCGATTCGTCGAACGGCTGTGTGATTAGAATGGCGGCCCGACCACTCTGCGTTCCTTCCGGAGCGCAGGCCCCAGAACCTCTTGTGCTTAGGACTAAATTTGCAATTGGAAGTGAAGGCAAGTGGCAACAAGCAGTTTTCTCACACGATGCATAGTGGGTTGACGCCGTTGATCGGTGCGCGCGATCTTGTGAAAGCGTGAGGCTTGTCATACTTCATTATCACTTCCGCCCCGGCGGGGCCAGGCGAGTCATCGAGCTGGCGACACCCCACCTTGTGCGGAAAATGAATCCCGGGATTAAGGAAGTGGTGCTTGCCTGCGGAGAAGCGCCTGCCCCTGGCTGGCTCGATCATTTTCGGACGTCGGTGAATCCTTGCGAGGTGGTTGTGCGCGTGCTGCCCGAACTCGGATATGTTGCGGAGCTGCGCGGGCAGTACCCGCGACTGCGGGGAAAGCTGCGTGCTTTTTTTGACGACGTGTTTGGCGGCCCCGGTGCGGAGGGCTGCATCGCATGGGCGCACAATCAGAGCCTTGGACGAAATCTGATCGCCACCCGCGAATTGGCGCGCAGTTGCTCGGCCCACAAAAGGCTCTTGGTATTGCATCACCACGATTGGTGGTTCGACAACCGCTGGCAGCGCTGGCGCGAGATGCGGGAGTGCGGGGCCAGAACGCTTGCCTCAGTGGCAAAGGCGCTGTTGCCGCACAGCCCTGGCATCCGCCAT
>JBAZHQ010000176.1:0-8729 GCA_041652235.1 Opitutaceae bacterium
GTTAGTTGGCAGGCCAAACGTATCAATCTGAGCCTTGGCTCAAGAATCCGAGTTCGCTTGGGGAGATATCGGAGCCTTCGACCAACGCTGTCCCCCAGCCTGACGCCCTCTCCGCAAAAAGGTTCTACTTTTTTATCCGAGCCTTTTCTCCATTCGATCTCCGCCTTGTCGTATTCACCGCGGAGGCGCGGAGTGCGCGGAGGAAAGGCCCATTCGACGGTTCGATTTTGGAGAACGAATGAAAAAGTGCAGGGTTATTGGAGTTTGTTGCCGAAAGCCAACCACCGACCTCCGATATCCGTCCTCCGACTTACAGCTTAAAGCTTATCACTTACAGCTTTCAGCCTTCAGTCATCACAGCCCGTGGAGTGCCGAGTATTTCCGCAGCGCCACATCGGGCCCTCGATAGTTGGTTCCATCGTAGCTGGTAGCGAGCACCTCGTCTTTCTCGTTCAGCAGCACCAGGCATGGGATGCCTCGCACGCCGAATTGCTGTTTCAACTCCTGGATCTTCGCATGGCCCAATTTGATGCCAGTCCAGGGCATCCCTGTTTCGCTCATGTAGGCATCCATCGCCTTCTGATTCTTGTCACTGGACACGAAGAGCAGATCGAAATCCCCGATCCCGACGTTCTTGTTGTAGAATTCCACCAGCTTCGGGGTGAAGGCGCGGCATGGCGGGCACCAGTGCGCCGAGAAATAGATGAACAGGTAGCGCTTTTTCATCAGCGGCAGGGCATCCGCGCTCGCCCCGCCCGCCTTCACGAGAGAATCCTGGCAGTCTCCCAGGATCGATTTATGGAGTGCAACGGCCGCCGCAGCCTTCGATCCGCCACCTGCATCTTCCGTCTTGGCGGCAGGCACCACGGAGACGCTTGCCGCGGATCGGTTGCTCACCTCGCGCACGACGCCGTTCTCAAACTTGATCTTGGTCCCGTTGCCGTAGATCCAGATTTGTCCGTTGTCGGTATTCCGCTGCAACTGCGGCTTGCCCAGCGTCGCCTCAACCTTCTGAACCGTATCGCCGATCGATTGAGCAAACACTGCAAAGGGAAGGGCCAAGAGGCCAGATGCCAGAAGCCGGAGGCCAGATGTCAGCAGTCGGACGGTCGGACGGTCGGACAGTGGTGCTGCTTTCAGTATCTGCCGACTAGAGATCCCCTTAGCTTGAGTTGGATCAAGAACACCGTGGCAAAGTAAGCTCCTCATGGCTGATGGGATTAAGGTTGAAGCAGCATCGAACGAACTGCCTCAAACCCTAACCCGCTTCCCCACCCCGCGCCACCCCAATTAAGCTACGAGCTGGCAGCTATTAGCTGCCAGTTTCGAACCCACCTCAACACACCCCCACTGTCCGACAGTTACCCTCCGTGTCCTCAGTGTATTCCGTGGTTAAAAATGGATCGTGTTTTGATTCGGCCGACTTCCGATTTCCTTTCTGGCTTCCTGCCTCTGGCCTCTGGCTTCTAATCTCTTCCTACTTCCGAATCTGATAGTCGCCTGCTTTCAGGAACTCGTCTTGGATCGTCTGAAAGACGCCATTGACCTCGTCGTCCGTGAGCGTGCGGTCCGAAGCGCGGAACACGAAGGAGTAAGCGAGACTTTTCTTCCCTTCAGGCAGGCCCTTGCCCTGATAGACATCGAAGATGGCAACGTTCTCCAGCGCAAAGCGGTTGCCGACCGCCGCGCGGGCGATCTTTCCAAGCGCCTTGCGCACTTCGTCGGAGGGCACTTTCTCGTCCACCACCACGGCGAGGTCGCGCAACGCGGCGGGGAAAAGGCTGAAGGCCGCAAAGCGACGGCGCACCGAGGCGGTTGCCAGTCTCTCGGGGAGAATGGCAAACTGTCCGGCATACACGTTGCCTTCGACGCCTGCCGCCTTAACGAGCGCCAGATCCAGAAGTCCGAATTGGGCGATCCAGCCGTGAGCAATCTCTCCGGAGGATGCGGAATGATGCGCCTGCCAGCCCAGCATGGGGCCGTGCGTGTTGCCGTGGAGTTGACGGTCGATATCGGCTCCAGCAAGCGCGCCGAGCGCCTCGACGTGATGCTTGGCGGCATAGAAGTCTCCGCTCTCGCGCCGCTTCCAGTTGCGCTCTGAGTTCTCGGCGATGACGAAGGCGACAGCGGCGCACTCGAGATTCCGTCCGTCGCGCTCGATGAAAATGCGACCTGTCTCGAAAAGACGCGACACCTTCACGCCGCGCGACTGGTTGAGCTTGAGCGATTCGAGCAGGCAGGGAACCAGCGAGGGACGCAGATGGGACTGTTCCTCTACAAAAGGATTGGAGAGCTTGAGCTCCGCCGCCGCCGCCGATGCGACCCAGCCCGCGACTTCCCTCTCGGAGCGAAGCGTGTAGCTCACGCACTCGTGGAAATCGTGTCCGACGAGGTAGCTCGTCGCATCCCGGTTGAAACGCACGATGGGATCGTCATCGCTCACGAGACCGGGAGCCTGCACCACCGCGGGCGGGATGCGGTCCGTGCCGAAGAGACGCAGCACTTCCTCGACGAGATCGATCGGGCGGTCTATATCGTCGCGCCAGCTTGGAATCGAAACCGTCCACGATGCGCCGCCTTCCGGCAGCTCGCCTTCGCGGATGATGTGCAGTTCGAGCGCTTCGAGCGATGCCTTCATATCCACCTCCGGTATGACAAAGCCGACTCGTTCGCGGATGAAGGCCGGAGTGACGACGATCTCGCGCTTCCAGGGCTTGTCGCCGCCCGCCTTGCAGATGGGTCCCACGATCCTGCCGCCTGCAATGCTCACGATGAGATCCAGGGCGCGCCAGGCGGCTTCGAGAGTCGAGTGGGGATCGACGCCGCGTTCAAAGCGATAGGCGGAGTCTGACGAAAGGCCGAGGTGCTTCGAGGTCCAGCGCACCGACTGGCGGCGGAACAAGGCGGCTTCAAGGACGATATCGGTCGTGGTTTCATCCACGCCCGAGTTCTCGCCGCCCATGATGCCCGCGATTACGAGAGGCTTCTCATCGTCGGCGACCACGAGCATCCGCTGGGTGAGCAGGCGCTCCTTTCCATCCAGCGTGACGAGCTTCTCTCCCTCGGCGGCACGGCGGACGACAATCTTGCGACCGCCGATCTTGCGGGCGTCAAAGGCGTGCAGGGGCTGGCCGTATTCGAGGAGGACGAAATTGGTGATATCGACGATGTTGTTGATCGGGCGCAGGCCGACAGCCTGCAGGCGCCGTTGCATCCAGTCGGGGCTGGGGCCGATCTTGATGCCGGTGACGATGTGCGCGCTGTAGAGGGGGCAATCCACGGTATCCTCGACGCTCACGCTGGAGAGTATCTCCGGATGCATGGCGCCGATCGCGTTCTCGTCGATCTCGCCGGCAAACTTGATTTCCGGATACTTGAGCTCGTCCTTGAACCAGGCGGCGAGCTCGCGGGCAACGCCCAGATGAGAGAGGCAATCCGGCCGGTTGGGAGTGACCTCGACGTCGAACACCGTATCGCCCGGAGGCAGCACGTCGTTGATCGGCGTGCCCAGCGCAGGGCGGCCGGCAAGGATCAGCAGGCCTGTCGCATCCTCCGCCGCGCCGAGTTCCTTGGCGGAACACATCATGCCGTCGGAAAGCTGGCCGCGGATCTTCGACTGCTTGATCACGAAGTCGCCGGGCAGGACGGCGCCGGGCAGTGCCACCGGGACGCGGTCGCCCACCTTGTGGTTTTGCGCGCCGCACACGATGGTCTTCACGCCGCCGGCAAGGCCGATGTCGACGTTGCAGACGGAAAGCTTGTCGGCGTTGGGATGCTTGTCGCGCGTGAGAATCTCGCCCACGACCACATGGTCGAACTTGGGAGCCCCGGTCCGGATGACCTGCTCGACCTCGAGTCCGAGAAAGGTGATCGCCCGGTCGATCTCATCGACCGAGGCATTGAGCTTAATATAATCTCTGAGCCAGTTGAGGGAAATTTTCATTGGGTTGAACAGAAGGAAACGAAGTTAACGAAGAACGCTCTGATCGGCAGAGACCGAGATTTCATTATCTGGTTTAGAGTTGGATTTGTTGGCCCCGGGAAGAACAAGTCGCACCAAACCGTTCTTCAGGATAGGCTCGTGAAAATTGACCAAGAGTCCGATGGGGATGTCCATGAGTTTCATGTAGCTCATCAGTTGTGCCTTGTGAACAGGGAGCAATCGCTCCACGGCTTTGATCTCAAGCAGAAGACATTTATCGACAAGAACGTCGAAACGTAGCGTCTCAAGAAAGGTAAGACCCTTATAGGTGACAGAGACGTCACGTTGGTTCTCAACTCTACTGCCACGCAGACCAAATTCATGAATCATGCACTTCTCGTAAATGGATTCTAGCAAACCAGGCCCAAGATTTCGGTGCACTTCGATTGCTGCACCGATGGCCAGTCCACTTTGGGCGTCGGCTTTTGCGAATAATGGATGCATAACGTTGCGCGCTTCGTTGCCTTCTGTTCAAAACCCTTACGCGAATTGCTTCAGGAACCTCACGTCGTTTTGGTAGAAGTACCGGATGTCATCGATGCCGTAGAGGAGCATCGCGAGGCGCTCGAGTCCCATGCCGAAGGCGTAGCCGGTCCAGACTTTGGAATCGTAGCCCACGGCGTCGAACACGGTCGGGTCAACCATGCCGCAGCCGCCGATTTCGATCCATTCCTTGTTCACCTTGGGCAGGTGTTTCGCGGAGAGATCGACCTCGAAGCTGGGCTCGGTGTAGCCGAAATAATGCGGACGAAACCGGGTCTTGGTCTCCTTGCCGAGGAGCGAGGCGAAGATGTAGTCGAGCAGGGCCTTCAGGTCGCGGACGGTGACGTTCTTGTCCACGTAAAGGCACTCAAGCTGGTGGAAATTCGCGGAGTGCGTGGCGTCGGTGGTGTCGCGGCGATAGACGCGGCCCGGCGAGACGATGCGGATGGGCGGCGGCCCCTTGAGCATCGTGCGGATCTGCACCGACGAGGTGTGCGTGCGCAGGAGGTAGCGCTCGTCGGGCGTCTTCTTGGAAACGTTGGCAAAATGCACTTCGCTCGGGAAATAGAACGTGTCCTGCGTGTCGCGGGCCGGGTGGTCCGCAGGCGTGTTGAGCGCGTCGAAGCAGAAGTACTCTGTCTCGACTTCAGGACCGTCGGCGACGACGAAGCCCACCTTGCGAAGGATGCGGCAGGCTTCCTCGCGCACCAGGGTGAGCGGATGGCTGGTGCCCGGCCCCGCGTCGGGTGAAGGCAGCGTGGGGTCGATCGCGGGCTCGAGCTTCGATGCGAGTTCCGCCTGCTCGAGGCGCAGGGAAGCGGCGTCGAGGAGCGCCTGGAGCTGGGTCTTGGTCTCGTTGATGAGCTTGCCGAGCACGGGGCGCTGTTCCTTGGGAACGGAACCCATCTGCTTCATCAAGGCAGTGAGTTCGCCGTTGGGGCCGACATAGCGGGCTTTGGCGGCCTCGTACTCAGGACGCGTCTTGAGCGAGGGGAACTCGGCCTGCGCCTTGGCGAGAATGATGGAGAGTTGGTCTTGCATAGTAAGAAAAATTAGGAGGGCAACCCGATGTCGGACTCAGTACTGGTGAAAAGGGAGACGGACTTAGGATGTGCGTTTTAGATATCAGATCATCTCAGCGCTTCCTGCAAGGAATGAGACTGTATGAAACAAAAATCTAGAAGCTAGGAGCTAGAATAATTCCAGCGCTTCTGACCTGTGATGAGCAAAAACACGTTTTGCGGCTTTGAACTGCAAAGAAGCTAAGAAACAAAGGTCGAGCTTCTTTGATTCTTCGTTTCTTTGCAGTTCAATCTCCTCCGTGTTCTCCGCGTCTCCGCGGTGAAATCTTCAGTTTAAAACAGGGTTGAGTATAGTAGCGCGCTCCGATTAGGGCCCGATTCGAAAAAAAAGAGGACGGCGCCTCGAGATGAGGCCCGTCCTCCGGAAAGAGTCGGAAAGGGAGGCGAGCCATTCCAGGCTCGCGTCAATTTAGGCCTTCTTAGCTGCTGCGACCTTGGCCTTCAACGCGTCCTGGGCAATTGTGACCAGGCCGGTAAAGGCCACCTCGTCACGAATGGCGAGATCGCTGAGCACGCGGCGATCCATCTGGATATTGGCGGCCTTGAGGCCCTCGATGAAGCGGCTGTAGCTGATGCCGTTATTGCGGCAGGCCGCGTTGAGGCGCACGATCCAGAGACCGCGCCAGTCGGCCTTCTTCTTCTTGCGGGCTGCGTAGGCATACTGCCAGGCATGCTGGACCGCCTCCTTGGCATAGCGGAAGAGCTTGGATTTATTGCCGAAATAGCCCTTGGCGTAAGTCAGCACTTTCTTGCGGCGCTTGCGCGACGCGGGAGCATTTGTGGTACGAGGCATGTTTAATTTCCTTAATTTTAGACGCTGGCGGGTCGCCTTGACTAGATCACCCGCCGAGCGAGGTTATGGTTTTAAGCGCGTGCTATTTGAGGCCGAAGGGCAGGCAACGCTTGAGGGGCTCCGCATGGCCTTTGGCCACGAGCTTGTCCCTTGAGGCACGACGCTTTTGCTTCGTGGTCTTGGAGGCTAGCAGGTGCCTGAAGCCGGGAGTGCGGCGAACGAGCTTGCCCGTGGCGGTTAGCTTGAAGCGCTTGGCAACGGACTTTTTGGTCTTTTGCATGGAGAGAGCGGTCGAAAACAGAGAGTCCCCCCACCTTTGGCAAGGGGAAAGTTTTGGGGCTGCTGAAGGAGGGTTGGAATTGAACACCATTGAAATTGAACTGCAAAGAATCGAAGAAACAAAGGTTCAGTCCTTCGATTCTTTGTTTCTTGGCAGTTAACCAAGGGGTCGCTCTTCCTATCCGACCAAGCCCGTGCCTTCGTCGAAGCCTAGCATGAGGTTCATGCACTGGATTCCTGCGCCCGAGGCCCCTTTGCCGAGATTGTCGAGGCGGGCGATGACAAGCGTCTGCTCCTCATAGCCAAAGACGGTGATATCGCAACGGTTGGTGCCGTTGGACGAGAGCGTGCGGAAAAAGCCATCATCGACTTCTTTGGCGTCGTTAAAAGCGCCTACGCGCACAAAACGCTCGTTCCAGTAGGTTTGTGTCAAGAAGCCAGCAATCTCAGCGGCTCCCATGGACTTTTTCATGAGTCTGCGCTCGAACGAAACGCACACAGCCATGCCGCGGTAGTAGTCAGCCACGATGGGGATGAAGGCGGGCGGGAAATCCAGGCCGGACACAAACTGCATCTCAGGAATATGTTTATGCTTTAGGCCCAGGGCGTAAGGCCGCGGCGCGGCGCGCTGATCGCTCGTCGAGATCTTGGCGTGGCGCGCAGCGGGCGCTGTGGGCTCGGCAACGTACGAGGCAATCAGTTTCTTGCCCCCGCCTGAAAACCCGGTGAGCGAGGTGCATTGCACAGGATAATCGGAGCCGACGATCCCTCCCTTTACGAGCGGAGCGACGATCAGGTTGAATCCGGTGGCATGGCAGCCCGGGATGGCCACCCGCCTGGCCTGTTTCACGGCAGCGCGCTGCTTTCCGCCGTGCAGCTCCGGCAGGCCATAGACCCAATCGGGCGCAGTCCGGTGGGCGGTGCTCGCGTCGAGAAACCTCACGTTCGGGCTCTCGGCGGCAAGCGCCAAGGCCTCGCGCGATGCGGCGTCGGGCAGGCAGAGAAAGACGAGATCGGCCCCGCAGATCATCTCCTTGCGGGCCGCAGGATCCTTGCGCCGTTCGGGATCGATCGCGCGCAACTCGATATCGGAGCGCCCCGCGAGACGCTCATTGATTTCGAGGCCCGTGGTGCCTTCGCTACCGTCGACAAAGATGACTGGTTTCATGGTGTGGAGTTAAAATGGCTGTCGGTGTCCGGCTATCGGCGTTCAGCTTTTTCAGTATCGATGCCGAAAGCCAACAGCCGAAAGCCGATAATCGTTCTGTCGTCGGCCGACGACAGAACCGAATAACGGCACGAAGACGCGAAGCGGCGCAAACGTCAAATCTCGCTTCTCAAACGGCGGGATTTCGGTTAGTTTCACAAATGAACGTTGACAGTACATTTCGTAGGACCAACCTACGCCCTCCTTTCCCATTGCAGGGTGGAGCAGTCTGGTAGCTCGTCAGGCTCATAACCTGAAGGTCCTTGGTTCAAATCCAAGCCCTGCACCCAATTTAAGGCACAGTTAAGCACTGTTAAGACCCGCTTTGGAAGCCACTTCCATAGCGGGTCTCTTGTTTTTGGCTTTCTGGGGTATTTTGTTTGGCACAGTCTGGAACCAGCCTGCAAGGGTCGAAAATTGTCCGCTTTTTGTCCGCTAGAAATCGCCACCAAGGCAGATTCTTGCCGACCTGCTAGACGGATGTCTGGCGCTAAACCCGAACGACGGCGGTCAGTTGCGGCAGTCGTCCACCGCTTTCTTCTCGCTCGGCATCAGCGGAGGGATCTCGCCACAATAAATGCGGCCGTAGGCCGCTTCGAGCGAGGCGGTGTCGATGAGACATTCGATGCCGGGACCTCCTTCGCGAATGATTTTGAGCCACGGGTCGGTGGGCTGATGGCGCGAGCACCACAGCATCCGCTGCAACGTTTTCACCGAGCCGAGCGCGATTCCTGCCTGCTTCTTGTTTATCGCCAATGGGCGTACACCGTTGATGGTAACACCGACCGGCGGTGGCATGGAGGCAACAGGCCAGCGCCGATTCTCCATCTAAGCTAAGTGATTGAATAGGATGAGGCGCATCGAATTTCCGGGACATTTCCGGGAAAACTTTCCAAGCTTTGC
>JBAZHQ010000177.1:0-8676 GCA_041652235.1 Opitutaceae bacterium
ACCGGCACCGTAGCCCTTCCTACGTCACTGCCCGGTGGTGTAATGGCAGCACAGGCGACTTTGACTCGCCTAGCCATGGTTCGAATCCATGCCGGGCAGCCATTCGGCGCGCACCCTCAAACGGTGCTTGCTCATGGCCTGCGGCCGGCAAGCCCCAACCAAGCAATCACTCTGACTTTAATGGCGCGTCGAATGGCCTTGAGCGAAGTCGAGAGGCTGATCGAAGTTCGACTGGTTTCTCCCCAAGCGTTGTCTTGTCGAGGACCTTGAGCCTGCAGAAAGGCTCATGGCCTGCGGCCGGCGAACCCCAACCAAGCAATCACTCTGACTTTAATGGCGCGTCGAATGGCCTCGAGCGAAGTCGAGAGGCTGATTGGGAGGTCAGTAGCACTTCCGCGATTCCCAGGCATTGCCATCGTCAGTGCCTTCACCCCGATAGGTAAATATCATTGTACGAATTGGCGAAGCGTCTATCTTGCTTGCCATGACCACAGACGCGCTAAGGGTGTGTGACTGGAATCTGGCCTGAAAGGGAAAACCGAGGAGATTTTAAGCTGGAAGATGTCTAGCGCCTACACATAGTTGCCGTGATGAAATCCCTCCGCACCCGGCGCACCCAAATACTCGGGCAACTCGCCCAGCTCGAAACGATGGAATACGGCTCTCTGCGGGCCGAGCACCGCCCCGCTGCGGGCGGCGGCACCACGGGGCCCTATTACCAGCACCAGGTATGGGAACACGGCAAGAACCTCAGCCAGCGCATCCCGACCGACGAGGCCCCGGCTTTGCAGGCCGCCCTGGCCAATCGGCAACGGGCCGAGGCCCTGGTCCAGGAGTACATCGCGGTAACCGTGCAATTGACCCGTCGGCGCACCGACGATGAAACCGGCGCTAAAAAAAACGCCAAATCGTGGCGGCGTCCGTCACTGCGGAAGCTGACGCGTTCCTGAGCCTCGCCCGCCAGCGGCTGGCCGCCGAAGGCTGGACGGGCAGCGACTGGGTGGAGACCGGTCTGCGCGCCGCCTTGCTCCGGGATGGCAGACGGCTGCTGGAAAACCTGCTCAACGACCCGACCCTGCCGCTGTCCGACGACGCCAGCCGCCCAGGCGAGAAATGCACCGCTGCGGTTGCCCGCGAAGTTGAAACCCTCTTCGGTCCGCTGACCTTGCGGCGAAACTACTATCACGCGGCGACGACCCAGACCGGGCGCTATCCGCTGGATGCCGCCTTAAAATTGATCGGGCCTTACACCCCGGCTTTGGCGCAGCTGATGAGCCGGGCTGGAGCCCAGACTGGGTTCGAGTCCGGCAGCGAGGACTTGCGGGTCTATGGGGGCCTGGCAATCCAGGGACGACAGATCCACCGGCTGATGCAAACGATCGGGCCGGTCATCCACGACGCGGTGGAAGCTGCCCCGGTGCTGATACCGGACCAACCCATCCCCACGCTCTATGTCGAAGTGGACGGCACCGGCGCGCCGATGGTGTCGGCGGCCTTGGCTGGGCGGAAAGGCAAGCAACCCGACGGCACCGCCAAGACCCGCGAGGTCAAGCTGGGCTGCGTCTTCACCCAGCACGGCACTGACGCCGAGGGCCAGCCGATGCGCGATGCGGACAGCACGACGTACCTGTGCGGACTGGAAACCGCCGCCGACTTTGGCACCCGCTTGCGCCGGGAGGCGCGGCGGCGTGGGCTGGGCCGAAGCGAGCGCGTCGTGTTGCTGGGCGATGGGGCAGCGTGGGTCTGGGAATTGGGCCGGGTCAACTTCTCCTCCGCCATTGAGATCCTCGACTATTACCATGCTCGTGAACACCTCACCCGCCTAGTCGAGGCGTTGGTGGGCCCAGGCACGCCCGCGGCCGCGAAACTCCAGAAACGCTGGGAAAGCTGGCTGTGGGCCGGCGAGGTGTCTCGCCTGCTTAAGACCGCGCGCCGCCGCGGGCAGGCAAAAGACGGGAAACTCTCCGCGGCCGTGGACACCGAGTTGGGCTACTTCGAGAAGAACCGGCACCGGATGCGCTACAGCCAGTTTCGCAGCCAGGGACTGTTCATCGGCTCCGGCGTCGTTGAAGCCGGGTGCAAGACGGTCGTGGGCCAGCGGGCCAAGCAATCCGGCATGTGCTGGACCGAAGCCGGTCTCCTGGCGGTGCTGCACACTCGCTGTGCCCTCTTCGGCGGACAGTTCGACGCGTTCTGGGGAGACTGGAATCATCCCGCCCATCACGCTCAATCCGTCGCCGCGTAATCCTGCTCGGCCAGATTCCAGTCACACACCCTCTCGGCATCGGCGAGCGATTTTACCATTGCTTTGCCGAAGAACGAAGCGCCGCTCTCGCCGATCGCGTGGTGGAAGAGGCCTCGCGCCAGCGGCGATGCCATCAGCATGCTGACCGAGGAGGAGCCTGCCGACTCCCCGAAAATGGTGACGTTGTTAGGATCACCGCCGAACGCGGCGATGTTTTTCCTGACCCATTCGAGCGCGGCGACCTGATCGAGAAGCCCGTAGTCGCCCGATGCCTTGTGCTCCGATTCTTTGGTGAGCTCAGGGTGCGCGAAAAATCCGAACACGCCCAACCGGTAATTGATGCTGACGACCATGACGCCCTTCTTACAGAGCTTGCCGCCATCCTGGCGCGGTTCTGAAGAGGCCCCGGCGGCGAAGCCTCCGCCATGAATCCAGACCATCACCGGCAGCTTCCTGGCCTGGGGATGCTTCTCAGGCATCCAGATGTTAAGGTACAGGCAGTCTTCGCTGGGTCCGTCGTCCCTGAAGATCATGTCGTCGAAAATGCGCCCCTGCATGGCGCGCTTCGGAAAATCGACGGCTTTCCGAACACCCGTCCATGACGGAGCAGGCTGTGGCGCCTTCCAGCGCAACTCGCCGACCGGTGGCGCCGCATAGGGGATGCCCTTGAAGATGCGCACTTCGTTATCGGGGCTGATCACGCCCTCAACCACGCCATTGGCGGTGGTCACCTGCACGGTGCGCAACGGCTGCGCGTGCACGACATTCATCCCGAATAGCACTGCAATCAACACGACCCATCTCTGGTGATAGAATTTCATCGTTCCTCCTATGATGTTCCGCCGATGCTGGCCTGGTAACTCATGTTGGCAATACTTGCGTGGGTGGCGATCCTTGCCCGGCACGCCGATGAGCCCAGTACTGCGGCCGGAGCGCGTGGCAACGAAGACGACGAAGAACTGAGGCAAGTTAACTTCCTATCCCCTGCGTTGCTTCGAGCGTGTTTGACTGATCGGCGGCAGCCATTCTTGGGCTTGTTCTCCCGAGTCCCCCGCTTCCCCCGCTGTGAAAACCGGTTCGAATGCCTTTGGATTGAAAGACACCTCATGACGTACCGCCGATCCCTTCTCGCACGAAGTCACGAAGGCACGAAGGACGGACAGCAGAGCCATGGGATAGTATGAGAATGAGAGATTATGAGATTAGGACATTAAGAGATTAGGTGTCCCGATCCACCCACTCCCCCTCTCTCCTAATTTCCTACTCTCCATTCGATCCTCCCAATCCCCCGCTCACCCAATCTCCTATTCTCCATTCTCTTACTCTCCTGCCACCTTACGCTCTTACCCTCGCTTACTCCCCTTACGCTCTCAAACCCTCCTCCAAGCAACAGCCCGCTCTGCTGGCCAGCAGAGCAGTATTCCTCTGTGGCCTTCTTTCACCTTTCAGCAACCTCTGCGTTAAATTGCATTGCTCCGTGCCCACCGTGCCCTCCGTGTTGAAAAAACGCCTTCCCTTCGTGCCTTTGAGTCTTTGTGTGAGCACCCTGATCGGTGTATATCTCAGCATGAACAACTCCCTCTGATTTTTCCTTCCTACACCTCTTCGGGCTGGGGCGAAGCCCAGTTAGAGCAAATTAAGAGTCAGGCGACAGGGCGGTCACTCCCGCGACCAAACCAGTTCAATGACTTCACAGTTCTCGGCATTCTCTTACCCCGGGGATCGACCGGCAAAAACTTTTGATCGACACTAGAGTAAATAAGGTTAGTATAAAGTCAAATAACAGCACCAAGAAAATCCCATTGATTGCGTTCCATCCAGTGCTGGCACTGCGGAGCGCTTGACAGGCTGCTGTTAACAATTATGTTAACCCAACAGAAACTGCGGCGTGAGAAGTTTCGAACGGTGGAGTTCTACCGGACCGCTGACGGCAGGAAGCCGGTGGCCGACTGGTTGAACGAGCTCGACGATGAGCGAGCGCAGGCTGTGGCGATCGGCGTCAGGTTCTTTGAAGAGTATCCCAACCCGGTAGTCCCGAAGAAATTCTTCGAGAAGATCACGGAGCACATATGGGAAATCAAAACGCATTACGGCAAGGAGCAGTTCAGGCTCCTGGCTTTTCAGGAAGACGGGGCCATCGTCATTGCGGTGCACGGCATCGCGAAGAAATCGATGGACCTCAAGCAGCAGGAAGTGGAATTAGCGGAAGAGCGACGAAAGGATTATATTTGGCGCAAAGAGCAGGGGAGGAAACACGGAAAGGGAGCATCATGAGCGACATCGAAAAATTCATCAGCGAGCGGAAGACCAAGAGCCCGAAGGCATGGGCAGGTTTCGAGGAGAAGTACCGCAAATATGCCATCGGCATGCTGCTGGCCGAATATCGCGTGAAATCCGGCATGACCCTGGCCGAATTTGCGAAGAAGGCGAAGATGGCGAAGTCCGCCCTTTCCCGGCTTGAGAACCACGGTGAGGACGTGCGCCTCTCCACGATCGCCCGCTACGTCGAAACCGCAGGCCGTCCCCTGGAGCTGAAGTTCTTCCCAGTAGGAAAGCGTCGTTCCAAAACCCCCGGCGGCGCCCAAATCGAACTCCAGAGCGCGTAAGCTTACGATTTGTAGCCGAATTTACCGGCACAGTTGCCCCCTGCCAGATCAGACTGACTGTAGCATATGGGCGGGCTTTACGGTTCACGGATTACAAGCTTCGGGAACCAGCGCCGGAAGTCGCCGGAGTTCCGCGTGATGAGGCCCTGGCGGTTCGCTGCGAAACCTCCGATCAGAAGATCTGCGACGGGACGTTTCGGAACCTTGTCCGAACGGCGAGCCTTCACGTAGGCATGCCACGCGGAATGCCCGGCCTCGGTATCCGCAGCCGTCCAGGCCTCGGTGTGCGAAATCCCAACCTGATCGAGAAAGTGCTTTTGCTCGGCAAGGTCGCCGCCAAAAGCCGCTGACAGCTCGACCATGGAGACGGGCGAGACCGCGAGACCGTCCGCGAGAAGCTTTTCAAGGAGCTTGGCGGAGGCGCGACCGAACAGAGGATCGCCCTCGAACACGTCGAGAATCACGCAAGTATCGACGACCCACATCAGGAAGTCCTCTCGCCTTCACGCAGCTCGCGCATCCAGTCGCTCGTGCGACGGGCTGCGCCTGGTCGGATCTTCCTGGCATATCCGAGCATGGCCATCGGACCGACCGGCGCGTTGTTTTTAACGATAACGCGGAATTCGCGATCGGAGATCCGCTCGAAATTCAACCGTTGTCCTATGCGCAGCTTCATTGCCTTGCGCAAGGAAGCAGGAACGGAAATCTGTCCGCGTTTGGTTAGCGTGCTCTCGCTCATAGGAGAAAACGTATCATGCAAAAACATCATGTCAACCCATGGTATTTGATCGAGAAAAGCACAGCCCAATGCTCTGGCTGCCCGGACCGTACTGTTCGTAATTCTCATGCTGAAAGCTCCTTAAACATTTCCTCTCTCATACATACTTTACGAATAGTACAACATGACCCCTTTTCAGCGTGCCCCTATTTCCGACCCTTGTGAGATTCCGCCCCTGTCGCGTAAACCGGGCATCATCAGATGCGAAATCATGTTGATCTCAACGTTTCGACGGTTCATCCATTTCGGAGGTTCCCTCAAGTCAGCGAATTATACCCCTCATGAATCTGTTATGCATTTTGGGCATCCATCCGTGGAATGGCTGCAAGTGTCCGACGTGTGAGAAAACACGCGACGAAGATCAACAACGCTCTAGTCGCGGAGCAAGTATCACTCTTTTATTCTTCTTTGCCTTTGGCAGTTGCCTGAAGGCAGCGCCAATTCATACCGCCGCAGAAACGGGAAATGTGGTGCAAGTTCAAGCTCTGCTCGCAGCCGACGCGACGGTGACTGATTCCACAAACAACGACGGTCTCAGACCTCTGATGATTGCTGCCTTTAAGGGGCATCTTGAAGTGGTGAAGTTGCTATTGGAGAAAGGCGCAGTGATTGAAGCTCAGAACAATCTGGGCTTTACACCGCTTATGTTCGCTGCCCAGAATGGACATCTCGAAACAGTGAAACTGTTGCTAGGTAAGGGCGCAGCGATTGAAGCTAAGAAGAACGACGGTTTCACGCCACTAATGATCGCCGCCCAGAACGGAAATTTCGATGTATTGAAGCTGCTGCTGGAGGCGAACGCTGTAATCGATGCCAAGAGCATCGCTGGTGCAACTTCTCTAATGTTAGCCGCGTATACTGGGCATCTTGAAATTGTGAAACTACTGTTGGATAAAGGCGCAACGATTGATGCTAAGAGCAACAAGGGTCTCACACCCCTTATGTTTGCTGTGCGAAGCGGGCACCTTGAAGTAGTGAAACTACTACTGGAGAAAGGCGCAGCGGTTGATGCGAAGGACGACATAGGTAGTACATCTCTCACCTCCGCCGTGCGACTTGGACATCTCGATGTTGTGAAATTACTTCTGGATAAAGGGGCGCTTGTTGGAGGAAAGGAGACTGATGGTTTCACTGCGCTCATGTACGCTGCACAAAAAGGACTGCCTGAAGTTGTGCAGTTATTGCTGGAGAAGGGTGCGGCGGTTGATCCCAAGAGCAACGATGGGTTTACGCCTCTCATAAGTGCTGCACAGAAAGGAAATCTCGAAGTCGTGGAGCTGCTGTTGGCGAAAGGCGCAATGGTCGAGGCTGACGAGAACGACGGGTATACATCGCTAATGGTTGCTACAGCAAACGGGCATCTTGAAGTGATGAAACTTCTACTGGAGAAAGGCGCAGCTGTTGAAAAGAAGGGCCATTCAGGTGTCACCGCACTTATGATTGCTTCGCAAACTGGGGAACTCGATGCGGTGAAATTGTTACTGGAGAAAGGCGCAGCGGTCGCCGCCCAAAGAGAGGATGGCATCACTGCGCTATGGTTTGCTGCTCAAAACGGGCATTTTGAAGTCTTGAGGCTATTACTGGAGAAAGGATCAGAACCCAATGTCAATGTCGGGGGTTGGACTCCGCTCCGGCTAGCGGAGGCAAAGGGCCGTAAAGAAATGGCCGAATTGCTGCGGACAGCGGGCGCTAAATGATAACGATCGAATTTCTGTAAATCCATCGCATATAATTATATGCACTGTGCATGCGATGCCAACTCGTATAATATTCACAATATTTGAAATCACTGCTGTCCGGTAGCTAATAGTTGATTAACAATTGGTTAGGATTTGCATTTTCTTCTTCGGTGCATTCGAATTCCGTAAACAATTCATGAAGAGGCACTTTCTCAAATATGTTGACGCTCACGACCGTGAGCATGGTGTGCATGCTCACCTTGAGTGCCACTTGCTTTCTTATAATGAGCAGAAGTGTGTAGATAGCGATGACGCACCAGACCTGGAGGTAGACCGCATTGGGCTCGCGACCGAAGAATGCTTTGATCCGAAGATTCATCTTGATCAGCTTGAAAAAGAGTTCGATCTGCCAGCGGGCTTTGTAGAGCAGAGCAATGGTGTGCGCCGACAAGATGAAGTTGTTCGTAAGAAAAACCAGGCGTTTGCCAGTATCTGGATCGACATAGACGATCCGGCGCAGCTTATCCGGATAGAAGGCCTTGGTGATCGGCCCTGTGAGCCGGATGACCTGATCGCAAAGCACGCCGCCTTCTTCCGGCACAGGCTTGGAGTGGCAGACGCGGAAGCTGAGGTTGGATTTTGCGCGGGTGACAAAGAAAGCACCTGCGTTGTGAATGCGGGCGAGTCTCTCGAAGTCGACGTATCCCCGATCGATGATATAGAAGCAGCCACGCTCGAACGTGAGCTCATCGAGCCAGTTGACGTCATGTACTTTCCCATCAGTGACATATATCAGCGTTGGGATAGGGCCTCGCAAATCCAATTGAGTGTGGATCTTGACTGCGGCTTTGGTCTTTCGGAAATGCGCCCACGGGAACAGCGACAAGCACAGATCGATAGTGGTCGAATCGATGGCGTACACAACCGCCGTTTCCATTCCCTCGATGTCGATAGGTTGGCCGGAGTAGAGTTCGCGCGCCCGCCCGATAAGCAGCAGCGCAAGATCCTGGTAGATGCGCCAGTCTCGCGTAGCGTTGGCCTCGGCAAGGGTGCTGCGCGCAATAGATCCCCGAAAGCCCAAGTGATAAAGCTGACGCTGGCGCGGTCTGAGGCTGTCCTCCAGGTCGCGCAGACTCTCTCGAAATGTCAACTGAGCGAATGCCATGCAAAGGAACTGATCCCAGCAAGAGAATCGTCGGACTTGAGAGTGGTTGATATAACGAGCAACGCAGCGTGCGAACTGTTGCGGATGAATCCATTCGATTATCTGCGCGAATATAGTTTTTCCCAGGTTCATCGCGCCAGAATGACGCAAAAAACGACTCCATCACGAAAGTATTCATAATACTCTTATCCATAAACGCTTAC
>JBAZHQ010000178.1:0-8596 GCA_041652235.1 Opitutaceae bacterium
AGGGCGGCTGCGCTTTGCGCACCGGGAACGCCGTCAATCGGTCCGCAAGATATGCCCCTCCTCGCAAGTTCGACTTGGGCGTCCAGCCAAGTTTCAACCGGACGCGGGCAAACATCCACGCTGAGCCGGATCACAGGATCTTCTTGCGAACCCGTTCCATTCTTCCCCGCGCGGCAAAAGCATGCCCAGGAAAGCAGAATTAAAATGAGAACGATACCCCTCACAAGCAACGGGCTAGCATAGATGCCGAAACCCTGCAATGGATCTGCCGTTTATATAACCCTAGTCGGACCGACAAATAAACTTGAATCTTCTGTCTTCATTGCCCAACTCGTCACGCATACATAGCTTGGATGGTCGCATCCCTACTTAGTTTGACACAGATGCATCGCGGATGAAAGAGGCTGCGGGTTTCTTTGAGGTTGACCGGGGATCCTCCTTCGCCGGAGGCTTCGGCGGACAAGCAAGTGCCACGAGGAGGGCAAGGCATTGGGGTGTTCAGTTTGATGTAGGCGAGTTAATCTCCTGAAACCATGGAGGGTTCGTAACCGACGGAGTGCAAAGCACGGAGATGGCGTCGTGAAGCGAAGCGGAACAGCCCCGAGCGCCAGCGAGTGGGTGAACGCAGTGAACAAAAGCCACCCAGTGACGATTATCTAATAATAAGTGCGCTGTTGGCATGTGGCTCGCGTCGCGCTATGGTTGGCGTGTAGGTTCATTTCGTATCGAGGTAGGACATCCGGTTGCCCGGATGCCCCCTCACAGATCCCGGCGTGCGGTATTCTCGCACCGGGCTCTTCAGAATCGCTCGCTCCGCATCGGGAAGTCGGACGGGGTCAGGCCGCTGATCGCTGATTTCGTGAGGCTTGTGCACGACAAAGAAGGCCTCTGGCGGCGTTTGGGGTTCCAAGGTTGAGGGTTTTCGCCAGCCAGACGCAGGAAGCCCCGATTTGTTTTCGTAAGTGCATTGCAAGCTCAATCTTCCAAACCTCACCTTTGCGAGCATGATGCAATTGCTCCTGCTTGATTCCTCTTTCGGCCAGGACTTCCGCCAGGGCCTGTTCCCAACGAGTCTCTCGCAACGCACGTATTGCATTCCCTTCAAGACCAGGATTAAGTGCGTGTTGAGCATAATCAACCGCTAGCTCTCTGCGCCAGGTTTCACTACCCAAAGCCCAGCTATGGGAAAAGCCTTCCCAGCCCAGTCGTTTCTGCTCCTCCATGTTGCCGGCAAGCTCCTGCAAATGGCAAAGATAATTGCTCCAACCCGTTGCCGTGTCTTCACAGCCGACTTGAGGCAGCCAATCGGTTGCAGTCAAGCCCTTCAAGCGTGGACCTCGTACGAAGGCCCCAAGGCTACTCCAACGAAAACGATCCACTTGATCAACAGGCAAGATTCCCGCACGCACCGGATTGAGATGCACATAGTCCACCACATGGCCCAATATTCGGTAGTCTTCAATCAAACCGGCGTGATAGCGACCCTGAAACAGATGTCCCCGCTCCGTGCGATAGCGGTTAAAACGTGTTGCGAAGGAGCTTTGCAGCCAGTGCATTCCCTCCACCAGATTGGGCTGAGGAGTTTCAATCAGAAGATGGAAATGATTCCGCATGATCGCATAAGCATGCAATTTCCATCCGTACATGTGCACCCCCTCTTCCAGTGCGATCATAAAGGCCTTTGTGTAGCGCGTCACGATAATCTCGAAGGATTTTTGCATGATAAAATCTGCCTTTAGGGTCAAAAAGGTTAGACGTTATATAACAGGAGAGGCGACGATCAGCGGACCTGAGGCCTGATGCGAGCGAGCCAAGGCAGGGCGTCGAGGACCGCTTGAACATCGGTATTGGCGACAGTCCGTCGATTGTCCATGGCGGCCTGCTCCATCGAGCGTTGCAGCAGGGTGTTTAGCGTTCGGGGGGAGCCTTGGGCACTCTGCACGAGCAGGGTTTGAGCGGCGGGATCGAAGGGACTATTGTGGATTCCGACTTCCGCGAGCCGCCCTTGAAGGTAATCGCGCAGCGTTTCCTGGGACCAGGGTCCAAGCGGAAGGCAAAAAGCCAGGCGCGAGACGAGGGCCTTGTTGATTCCCAGCTCCAGTCTGGGCAGCAGATCTTCATCGCCGCACAGGATCAGGGAGAAGGCGGGCTGGGCGTCGCTTCGAGCGCAGGTGAGCAGACGCAACTCCTCAAGCGAGGCGACGTTAAGATCCTGAGCCTCCTCAACGATGACCACAGGCCAGGCCGTGGCGCATTCCCTCCATGTATCGCTGAGCAATGCAACGTTGTCGCTTTTGCGGAACAAGGGCGTCTTGCCCGCAAGTCTCGCCAGATGACGCAACAAATCGGCGCCCATGAGCGACGAGTGGGCCACCCGCAGCAGCCGATATTGTTTGGGCGAGAGCCTCTCGCTCCAGCGATGCAGCAGGTAACTCTTCCCCACGCCATGAGGGCCGTAGAGCACTCCCGTGGAGTGCACACTGACGAGTTGATCGAGTCGGCGCAGCGAGTCCTGCCAGGCCGGGTGGTCCATGACAAGGGGGCTTTCCGCAAGTCCCGGCCAGCGGCTCGCTCCCCAGAGGGTTTTAAGCGCAAGGTCCAGACTGGGCGTTTCAGAACGCGTCGTGTTCATAGTCGTTGCCGGGTCCGAGTTGGGCGTTGCGATGCTTGTTGCAGGGCCGGGCCTGCCCGACGATGTTTCCGCGGATCGCTATCTCAACGCGGGTATAGGCGATCGGGTCGAAGTAAACCGTGATGATTTGGCCGCGAAGATGAGTGGGCACTTCCCAAAACCTGCCTCCCAAAGAGAAGGTCGCGTCCTTGCGAACCCGGCGGGTCAGCTCCATTCCAAACCAGCGCTCCAAGGGGGCATGCTTGTCGAGCAGTCGCAGCGAGGCGCCAAGCCTGCCGAAGCGGCCCGCCGGAGATTCCCCCTGCAGCGCCGAGTGTTCGCGCTGGTGATAGTCGCTCTCCAGCCATTTCCAGAAGCGGGTATTTAGTTCTTCAATACTATGCACCGGCTCAAAAAGCAGCGTCGGCTGGAACTGCGTCTGCACCGTAAGATAGAAGCGTTTTATTCCGAGATGCCGATAACCCCGAGTTGGCGTGCAGCGCCAAGAAGGTTATCGAGGGAGGGACGAGCAATCTAGCGGCGTCGATCTCGGGGTTATCGGTACGTTGTACCGGCATGCTACACGAGGAACCGATTGCCTCGTGACGACTGGCGTGACACCTTGGAAGTATCGTGAGTTATGCGTGGGTCGTGCGCCTACGCGTGACGCATGCAAAATCCCGAGCATCCCGACGCTGGCGCGGCACGACTGACGTCCGATCTGGCGACTATTGATGGAGCCTTTGTCGAGTACCTTCGCCAGAGGCACAGTGCTGCACGGACCATCACCGTTTACCGAGGTATTCTTTATCAACTCGCGCGTTCTTTCAGCCGAAAAGGACGTGATCTTTCGTCATTGCGACGTGCAGAGGTTGCGAGGCTGATTCGCCGTCATTGGCGAGGACAAGCGCTCGCTCCGCGCGCTGCGCTCCACGCCTGGCTCAAGCTTCAGGGGCGTTTCAATATTCCGAAGCTACGCTTGCCGCTCCAAGATTGGGTCGACGACTACGCCCGTTTTATGGAGGCCGACCGAGGGCTGTCTCCGTTCACCCGCGGTAGCCATGCAAACCGTGTCAGCCGGTACCTGGCGTGGCAGTTTGGTCAACGCGCCATCCGTTGGGACCGTGTCCGACCCAAGGATATTTGGAACTATGCTGCCCAGCTCCAGCGTGGGAGGCTCAAGCCAAGAAGCGTGATTGATTACCTCTCCAGCCTGCGTCAGTTCCTTCGCTTCGTCCATCTGCAAGGCGGGTGTTCGCCCGTGTTGGCGCATGCGGTCCCGACTATATCCAACCGGGGACGATCGACCCGGCATGATGTTATCAGCGACGATCAACGGCGCAAGTTTCTGGATTCCTTCGATCGCAAGTCGGCCGATGGATACCGAGACTATACCATGGCCTTGTGCATGATCAACCTGGGCCTCCGCCGAATCGAGATCGTCCGGCTGCGCTTGGGAGACATCGCTTGGGAGCGCCATACGCTCGCAGTACCGCCGGCCAAGGCCGGCCGTGGCAGGTTGCTGCCGCTTCCTCGCCATGTCGCCTCGGCGCTGCGAAGTTACGTGCGCAGGCGTCCCGTTACCAACAACGACAGCCTGTTCGTTGGCCACGCCATGCTCAGGGGCCGACCCTTGTCACCGGAGGCTGTTACATCGGCCATCGGACGGGCCTATCTGCGGTGCGGCTTTCACGATTGGACAGGCACCCACCGGCTGCGTCATTCATTTGCCACCCGACTCTACGCCCATGGCGCCAACATGAAGGAGATCGCCGACCTGCTGGGCCACCGCCTGCTGATGACAACCGACCGCTACACGGGCGTCGATTCGCACGACTTGCGCTCACTGGTTCTACCATGGCCCGATTAGCAAGGAATGCTTCCTGGTCAACGCTCGTGCGGCGGTACCTCGCTCACCGCCGCAAGCTCGGTTACGGATTGCGCGGCGGCGAACTGCTCTTCGATTTCGGAAAATTCGCTGGGCGCGCGGCACCGCGACAACCGCTGACGGCCGCTCTCGCCCTCAAGTGGGCGACATCTTCCCCTGCGACGCGACGAAGACACGCGGCTCGTCTGAGCTTGGTGCGTGGTTTCGCCAAGTACTGCGCCCTCCTCGATCCCAGAACGGAGATTCCCGACGGGCATTTGCTCGGGCCCGTCTGCGTTCGTCTCCGGCCTCACATTTATACTCCTGGGCAGATTCGGCTGATCCTGCGCCAAGCCAGATCTCTCACGACGAGATTTTCGCCCCTCCATCCCCTGACGTACGAGACCTTGATCGGACTTCTGGCTTGCACCGGGATGAGGCCCGGTGAGGCGAGAAGGCTGCGGCTTGGCGACCTCGATGCCGACGGAGGTTTTCTCCGCGTCGCCCCGTGCAAATTCAGCCCGGAACGGGTGATCCCGTTGCACGCCTCGACGGTGCGTGTGCTTCAGCGCTATCGGCGGGCACGGCGGGGGCTCTTTCCACTGGGCGATCATTTGTTCGTCGGCGTAACGGGACAACCGCTTCAGGATGCGGCGGTCTACCGTGTTTTCTCACGTTTGACCGCTGACATCCCCGCCACCGGCGACCGCCGGTCGCTCCGCCTGATGGATTTCCGGCACGCCTTTGCCTCCCAATGGATCGCCCGGTGGAGCCGCCGGTCCCAGCCAGTCTCCCATTACCTGTTGCGACTCGCGCGCTATCTCGGCCATCAGGATTTCAAGTCAACCTGGTGGTATGTCTCCAGCGATCCAAAGACCCTTCAGTCCGCCGCCCAATCATTCCTTCGCTTCCACGAACAATGCCACACCCTCCCATGAAGCCGGATAAATTTCCTGAGCTGTTGCAGCGTTTTTTCACCGACTATTTGGCGGCGCAGCGCAACTTGAGCGCGCACACCAGAGTCAGCTATCGCAACACGCTCCGACTGCTGCTGCGCTTCCTGGCGCAGCAGCACCGGCGGACGATCGATCAATTGACGTTGGGCTCTTTCACCCCGGAGGCGATTCTGGCGTTTCTCGATTACCTGGAGCGTTCCCGCGGCAATACGATCCGCACGCGCAATGTCCGTCTCGCTGCGATCCGCACGTTCGTGCGTTTTGTCCTCGGGCAATCCGCTGTGCTGGACTTCCTGGCCCCCGGCCAGCGCATCCTCGCCATACCGCAAAAGAACGCACCCAAGCCTCTGCTCGGCTTCATGACCCGCGAGGAGGTCGCGGCGGTCTTGGCCGCCACCGATCAAGCGAGGTGGTCGGGACGGCGGGATCTGCTTTTATTCACGCTGCTCTACAACACAGGCGCGCGCATTTCCGAAGCGCTGCAACTGCACGCCAAGGATTTTCGGGACCGGGCCGTTCATCTTCACGGCAAGGGTCGCAGGGATCGAGAGGTCCCTTTGTGGACTCAAACAGCCCGGCGGCTGTGCCAATGGTGCAAGGACCACCGGATTGGCCCGGAGCAATTGGTCTTCACCAATCGCTTGGGCGCGCCACTCAGCCACGACGGAGTCGCCTTTCGCCTCGCGTTGGCGGTGCGCAAGGCCGCGATCAAATGCCCTTCTCTCCAAGGCCGCCGGATTACTACGCATACGTGGAGGCACAGTTGTGCGATGGCACTCCTCCAATCGGGCGTCGCGCTCGAAGTCATCGCCCTGTATCTGGGTCATGCCACCCCGGCCACAACCCATGGCTATATCGAAGCCGATCTGAAGATGAAGGCTAATTGCCTGCGTCGGCTCACCGAACCGCCGGCGCCCAATGGCAGGAAGCCCGAGGAGCCGTCCCGTTTGCTGGCCTTCCTTGAGGCCGTTCGATAACCCCGAGATCGACGCCGCTAGATTGCTCGTCCCTCCCTCGATAACCTTCTTGGCGCTGCACGCCAACTCGGGGTTATCGGCATCTCGGAATAAAACGCTTAACTCCGAGATCGGAGTTAAGCGTTCGATCTTGCCCTTCGACCAACTGTGGTAGGGTTTGCAGTGCAAGAGCCGGATGCCCAGATTGGCGCACACAAGTGCGAGCTGCTGGCTTTTGAAGGCCGCCCCGTTGTCGGTGTACAGCTTGTCGGGCAGCCCGCGCCCTTGCACCGCCTTGCGCAGGCAGTCCAAAAAACCTTCAAGCCGCTCCTGCGCGTAAAACTCCCCGTGCACACAGACCCGCGAGCAGTCGTCGATCAGGGCGAAGAGGAAGGTTTTCTGCCCGCCGCCCTCCGTCTTGATCGGCACCCCGTGCATGCAGTCGGCCATCCATAGCATGTTGGGCAGGGGAACCTCGAAGGCCTTTGTGGGACCGCTCACCGCCGCTCCCATGCGAAGACTGTGCCGGTCCAGGCCGGCCTCGGCCAATCGCCGGTGAAGCGTGCTTTCGCTAAAGCCGCCCGGCTCAAGCTCCCCGCGGCGGAGCAGCTCCTGCGCAAGGGCTCTGAGCGTCAGATCGGGATATTCCCGGCGCAGCTTGATCAAACTGGCGACCTCCGCCGGATCCATCGCCCGGCAATGTCCGAGGTCTTTTCGGGGTTTTCCCTGCAAGGCTCCAAACTGGCCATGCCGGTAGGCATAAACCCAAGCCTCTATTGTCGCCGCTGTGTACATGCGTGCGTCCCAAGGCTGCTCCGAGGCATGTTGGAGCGCCCGGGCAAGGGTCTGCCCGGCCTGGCGCTCCTGGAGCACCGCTTGAACGGCGGCAAAGCGCGCCAAGGCGCGCGTGTGCCGGGGATCCTCTTCGCTTTTAAGGGGTGTTTTCATGCGCCTCCCACCGTTCCCGCCCCGTTTTCAAAGCGCCATAAATTGGTTGTGTGGGATCTGCCTTCAGCACACATTGCCCACCGTAATTCCATGGCTAATCGTGATGGCTCACACCCCGATTAGGCTGATGACACTGGTAGCGATTGAAGACCGTAATCTTGAACTCACTCACCAGTCGGCATGTGGCAGACTCCATGCTGCCACATGCCTCCCTCAGCCAGGCCCACACACCCGCGCATGGCTCGCATCCCTGTGGGGGCGCTCGCCCAAATCCATATCCTATCGCCCGTGTCAGCGACGCCCTGTAGGCCTCCATGCGCCGCCGGTACCTGTGCAAAAGCTCCAGCCGGGTCTGCACATCGCGACCCGCCCAGCGCCCTGCAAGAAACGCCTCGAAGGTGGCCGCCTGCAGCAAACGGTAACTCAGGGCGAAACTCGGCAGATAGCTGATCGTATGCCCGCACGCTGCGCACAAGAACCGGGCAACCTTGATCGCATGCAGCAGCCCGGTTCGCGATATCACCGAGCGCTCGTAGCTGCCATGTCGATACTGTGCCGCTCGCTCCCCGCAAAAAGCGCACACCGGCTGCGAAACCACATGCTCGTGCGCATTTCGCCCGACATAGTCCTCCACGCTCAAAGCACAGGCATAAATCCTCTGCATGCTCCTAAACTCACCGCTTGCCTAAAGCCTTGGCAATACGCTTGTCAGAAGCGGGGAGGCCTAACCTCCCCGTCTCCCCTCCGCCGAATACAGAGGGGGGAAGGAGCTTCGCCCCTTCCCCTCCACCCCATCCCAAATTCTTTTTCTCCTTCTCTCAAGACCTGCTCCGCAAACACCATGATATTCCCAGGACAAACTGAACGCTCCCGGGCGTATTCTGAAAAATCGAGAGCCCGTTTTCAGGGATTATCGTGACGCGCTACAATAATCATCCACTCCCTGCATTTGATCGCCGAGCTCTGGGCATACTGGATCAGGCAGGAGTTTCCCAAAAGCCACGTAAGCCTTTTCTCCACGCTTACAGCCGCCTTGAAACACAATCACGAGCAGCCGGCGGATATCTGTATATTCGACGCCGGGAACCTGCGGGACGATTGGGACGAGTTTGTGGACGAAGCTTTCTATAAGGTGATAGCACATAAGCTAGAGCCTGTCCCAAGTTCCCGGTTTTGAAAGAGAGGTTTGAAAATTGACGTACAGAGAGGCGCCCTGAAGCGAAGAGGTTATATTATATCGCAATGATATGGCGATATC
>JBAZHQ010000179.1:0-8594 GCA_041652235.1 Opitutaceae bacterium
AGAGCAATCTGTCCGGCGTCAGTCCTGCACCGGAGCCCGGATACTCATCAGGAGCTGGCCCCAAGATGCCTTGGCATAGACCCTAAAACTGGCGTGACCGGCGGGAATCGAACCCACGACCTGATGCTTAGAAGGCATCTGCTCTATCCAACTGAGCTACGGTCACAGAGTGAGAAATCAGTCGTTTCCGAGGGAATTAACCATGGAGTGCCGGTGCGACAAGGGTGAAAAAGCCGAGAGCCGGGTGTAAATCGATAAAACGGCGCTTGACTCCGCACAACAGGCCTTATGTGTTCGCCCTCCTTTTTCCACCTCGGGGTGGTAGCTCAGTTGGTTAGAGCGTCTGCCTGTCACGCAGAAGGTCGCGAGTTCGAGTCTCGTCCATCCCGCCATTTTTCAAGAGCTTCAAATTCTGAATGTTAACAGAAGGTAATGAAGCGCTCTTCTGAAGGACCGCATTAAAGGATACGTTGGTCGCGTTCAGCACCGAGACCTCTGAGGCGGCATGACTTGAGACGCTTCGTTGTCTTCTGTTCAATCTGAATTGATTGGCTGGGTTTGGTGGCGGCTCCACCGCCTCAGGGCTCCGCGATCAAATTGAAGATTTCAGATGGATGGCCGGTTTCAGGCCTGGCCCGATGCCCTCATTGCACCTTGCAGTTGCAGCACTCCCTCTCGTGGCTTCAATTGACGGGTCGCTTCCCTCGCACCGGCGCGACATCGTCGAATACCATGCAGCCCGCTCCCTCAAAAACCTATTGCGCCTCGCGCCTCGCCACGCGACGCCGCAACGCCGTCGAAGTCAGGATCGGCGGTTCCGCCGTAGGCGGCTCCAATCCGATCCGTATCCAGTCGATGACGACAAGCGACACGCAGGACGTCGCGGCGACCGTGCGCCAGTGCGTCGATCTGGCCGGGGCGGGCTGCGAGATCGTGCGCGTCACCGCGCCCAACGTCGCCGCCGCGGCGTGCCTCCGCGAGATCCGCTCGCGTTTCTCGGCCGCCGGCTTCGCGCATGTGCCTCTCGTCGCCGACATCCACTTTCTCCCGCAGGCGGCCATGGAGGCCGTCGAGCACGTCGAGAAGATCCGCATCAACCCCGGCAACTACGCCGACAAGAAGAAATTCGCGGTGAAGGACTACTCCGACTCCGACTACGGGAGGGAACTCGACCGGCTCCACCAGATTTTCTCCCCCCTCGTCCTGCGCTGCAAGGAGCTCGGCCGCTCCCTGCGCATCGGCGCGAATCACGGCTCCCTCTCCGACCGCATCATGAACCGCTACGGCGATTCGCCGCTGGGCATGGTCGAGAGCGCGCTGGAGTTCGTGCGCATCTGCGAGAGCCACGGCTTCCACGATCTCGTGCTCTCGATGAAGTCCAGCAACCCCAAGATCGTCATCCAGGCCTACCGCCTCCTCGTGAGCCGCATGGACGCCGTCCATCGGGCCTATCCGCTGCACCTGGGCGTGACGGAGGCGGGCGACGGGGAGGACGGCCGGATCAAGAGCGCCATCGGCATCGGCGCGCTTCTTCTCGACGGTCTTGGAGACACGATCCGCGTCTCGCTCACCGAGGATTCCGTGCGCGAGATTCCCGTGGCCCGGGCGCTCGCCGAGAAGGCCATGGCGCTCTGGGAAGGCGGCGCAGGGGCTGCCCCCGCATCTCCGGACGACGGCGTGAATCCCTTCGCCTATAACCGCCGGAATTGCGTATCCGCGCCGCTTGGACAGCACTCGGAGGCCGGTCCGAAACAGCCTCCGCGAGTCATCGTGAGCCTTGGTCCGCCCGCCGCGGGAAGTGCCGATACGGTTACAACATTGTACCAATCCCGCGACCTGGGCGACACTCCGGCCGAGGGAATCCTGTTTCGCATCGGGAATGTCGCGCAGATCGACTCGATTCCGCCCGTAGTCCCCGCATCGCTGGTCCTCGACCTGGACGCGACCATCGGCGCCGCCGAGCTCTTTGCCGCCGCCCCGCGCCTTCCGGAGAACACGATTCTTGCGCGGCGTTTCAGCGGATCGGAAGCCCTCATGCTGGCGAATCTGGCGCAGCTCACCCGGGAGCGCCGGCTCATTCTCGCGGTGGATATCGGCGCGGCGGACTTCGCCCGGCTCTCTCCCGTGCTGCAAGCCCTGGGCGACGAGCGTATCATCATTTCCGATTCGAACTTCAGGAATCCCGCAACACAGGCGGCACACGCACTCGGCGCTTATCGCAGTCTTGTTGCGGAAATGCGCCGCATCGGCTTCCGCGCCCCTCTCTGGCTGAGGGCATCGGAGGCGAACTCCATCCTCCACGAGGAGTCCTTCCCCTCGCGACTGCTCGAAGCGAGCATCTTCGCAGGCGGTCTCCTGTGCGACGGTCTTGGCGACATTCTCAGCGTCGAGAGCGAAAGGGATGCGCGGCGCGCCCTCCTTCTCGCCTACAATGTCCTGCAGGGCGCCGGTGCGCGCATCTCGAAAACCGAGTATGTCGCCTGCCCCAGTTGCGGACGCACCCTCTTTGACCTGCAGTCAACAACCCAGCGCATCAAGGCGATGACCGGGCATCTGAAGGGTGTTAAGATCGCCATCATGGGTTGCATCGTGAACGGCCCGGGAGAAATGGCGGATGCAGATTTCGGATACGTGGGCGGGGCACCAGGTAAGATAAATCTATACGTCGGAAAAGATTGCGTGAAATTCAACCTGCCGGAAACAGAGGCCGACTCCCATCTCGAGGCGCTGATCCGAGCCCATGGGAAGTGGACGGACCCCCGACCCGTGTCCTGAACCCGATGGTCGTTTTGTATCCATTTTCCCCTGGACAAAGAACACTTATGGACTTGCCAAAAAATCCGTTTTTTCGAGGGAAACCCGCCTTCCGGAACAGAGATTTCCCCTGATTTATCGAGTGTTACTACGTAGCTGCTGGCGCCAATACACGACTGCAAATCAAGCGAATTTATCATCCTTTTTTCGTTGTGAATAACTTGTCGAAAACTTCATCTTGAAATGCACTTTCTCTTGTCCGTTACTCCCCCCCCTTCCCAGCCCAAGAAGACCTAGACTCGTTCTTTCCCAGGCACTCACTTGGCCCCCTCTCCGAGACGCCCTCGTCTATCAGTATATCACATTATCAACCAGTCATTTGTATCATTTCAATAATAACGTCAGTTCCCATGGTTGCTATTTCCCATTTTGCGTCGGCGCAGACTCGTAGAAAAGTCCCAGTGTGAGCCTAAAGAAAGCGCTCCCCTAGGCCTATTGTGAATAATTCTTAAAAACTACCATGCCTGCGCTCTCTCTGTCTCCCAGTTTATGGGAAACCGTGAAATGCGACTTTAAGGGGCTTTTCCCTGAAGACGTGTTTCAAATGTGGTTTGAGCCTTTGGTCTGCATCGCCACCACCGAAGATCACATTACGTTGGGCGTGCCCAACGACTTTGCGGCGATCTGGATACATGATAACTACTTGGATCTCATCACTCAGCGGCTTCGTTTGACTGCGGGCCGGATGGTTAATGTAACCCTCAAGAAGCTGGAATCCGGCGCCAATGGCCGCAATTCGTCTGTCAAGGAGTCCTCCGAATCGCTTTCACCCGCAGAAGCGCCTGTTCGTCATCGTTCTACAACAGGGCGTCGCAGCCAGCGCCAGGAGGATCGGCAACTCACCGCAGGCACGCTGAACCCGCGAAACACCTTCGAAACCTTCGTCGTCGGCAGCAATAATCAGATGGCCCATGCCGCCGCCCTAGCCGTGGCTCAATCCCCGGCACAAGCCTACAATCCCCTTTTCATTTACGGCGATACCGGCCTGGGCAAAACCCATCTGATGCATGCCATTGGGCACGCCATCCTAAAGAATAATCCCGACTCGAGGGTCGCCTACCTCTCCACTGAGAAATTCACTAACGAGTTCATCCAGGCGTTGCAAGAGAACAGCCTCACTCGATTCCGCCAGCGCTATCGCCACGTCGACGTTATCCTGTTGGACGATGTTCAATTCCTCGCAGGCAAGGAGCGCATCCAGGAGGAATTTTTCCACACGTTTAACGATTTGTTCGAACAGGGGCGCCAGATCGTTCTTTCGAGCGATCGTCGCGCCAGCGAAATCCAGAAACTCGAATCGCGCCTGGTATCCCGGTTTGAGTGGGGCCTGCCCGCGGACATCCAGCCCCCCGATTACGAGACCCGCGTGGCCATCCTGCGCACCAAGGCAGCCAGCCTGAAATTCGATATTCCCGCCAACGTCCTGCAGTTCATTGCGCAGCACATCTCCAAGAATATTCGCCGCCTCGAGGGCGCGCTCATCAAAGTCGCCAGCTACTCCGCGCTTACCCACAAGCCCGTCGATCTGCCCATCGCCGAGATGCTGCTTCAGGATGTGCTCATGGAGCAGGCGCAAAACCTCCTCACCATCGAGGTCATCCAGAAACGCGTCGCAGATCATTTCCAGATCCGCCACAGCGATATGACGAGCAAGCGCCGGCCGGCCAATATCGCCATTCCGCGCCAGATCGCCATGTATCTCACCCGCCAGCTCACCAAGCATTCCCTTCAGGAAATCGGCGATGCCTTTGGAGGGCGCGATCACGGCACGGTTATTCACGCCTGCAAGGCTGTGGACAACATGCTGGAGCAAGATTCCTCCACTCGCGGCGCCATCGATTACCTGAAGTCCCAGCTATCGCGCTAAGATTTTGAGCTATAAGCTGTAAGCTTCTGACTTCAGAGCTTGGAGCTATAAGCTGTAAGTTCTGAACTTCCGACTTAAAGCTTCGAGCTTACAGCTTACAGCTCCTTTTCTCCCACAGCTCCTTGACCGATGGACTGGGTTCAACTACCGCTTCACCATGGATCTCACGCCTGAGCAAAAACAAAAGGTCGCAGAGTGGGTCGCCACCGGCGACAATCTTTCCGCAATCCAGAAAAAACTGGGCGAAACGTTCAAGATCTCCATGACCTACATGGACGTGCGCTTCCTCGTCGATGATCTCAACTTGCAGTTGAAGGATCCAAAGCCCGCCGTGGTTGCGTCAGACGTAGCCAAGACTCCTCCATCGCCGCACGGCGCATCCCCCGGGAAAGATGCTGGTGAAAAGAAAGGCTTCCTCGACAAAGTGAAGGAAAAGGTGGGCCTCGGCTCCAACGCATCGGAAGAGGCCTTGCCGCCCGATCTCGAAGAGGATGAAGAGACGATTGAGGACGAAGCCCCCGGCTCGGCCTCCTCGGTCTCGTTGGATGTCGATAAAGTCACCCTCATCCCCGGCGCCCTAGCAAGCGGCACGGTCACCTTCAGCGATGGAGTCACAGGCAAGTGGATCGTGGATCAATACGGCCGCCCCGGATTTACCGAGGTAAGCAAACCCGGTTACAGGCCATCGCCGGCCGACGCCCAGTCTTTCATGCGCGAGCTGAGCGCCGCCCTGCAACGCAAGGGTTATTGAGATCATACAAGCGCCGGAGGATTCGCGATTATGTCACCCGAACGTGTCCGCCAGCGCAGGGTTCTCTTCATTGACGACGAGCCGAGCCAGTTTTCCTGCATGAGGGAACTGTTCGGTTTGTTTCGCGGAGAGCATTTTGTCCTCGATTGGGCTCCCACGTTCGGAGAGGGCCTGGTCTCCCTCCTCAGCGGCAAGTACACAGCTTGCCTGCTCGACTACCAACTGGGCGAGCGAAACGGCATCGAGCTTCTCCAGCAGGCCAGCGTAGCCCAATGCCGAACCCCGGTCATTCTGGTGACGGGAATGCCCTCGGGCGACATCGACCTCGAGGCCATCAATGCCGGCGCCATGGATTACCTCATCAAAGCTGAGATCAATCCGCGCATTCTCGAGCGTTCGCTCCGCTACGCGATCAAGATGGCGGAATCCATGGAGGCGCTCCGGCAAGCCGCTACCCACGACGAAGTCACCGGCCTGTTGAATCGCCGCGCTCTGGACCTCCTGCTTGAGGAAGAATGCCAGCGCACCTCGCGCTTCAACCGCTCCTTCGCCCTCACGCTCATCGATCTCGACCTGTTCAAACGCGTCAACGACAACCACGGTCATCAGATGGGCGATCTTGTGCTGCGCCACGTGGCCAGCCTCCTCGCCGGACAGGTGAGGAGCATCGACCGCGTTGCGCGCTACGGCGGAGAGGAGTTCGCAATCGTGCAAATCGAAACCGAGTGCGCAGGAGCCTTGAATGCCGCTCTACGGCTCCAGGCCCTGCTCTCCGAAATCCCTTTCATGCTCCCCCAGAAAAGCATGGCCATATCCATCACTCTCAGCGCTGGAGTGGCTTCGTTTCCCAAGCACGGCCAAAACGTGGAGAGCCTCCTGAGTTCCGCCGACAGAGCGCTCTATGAAGCGAAGGCACGGGGACGCAACTGCGTGGTGTGCGCCGACGAACTGCCTCCCCTTCCCGCCGAGGGAGCCGGAGAGAAGCCAGAGGCCAGAAGTTAGAGGCCGGAAGCCGGAGGCCAGAGATCGGAAGTCGGATCTGAAGCTTACAGCTTTTGGCTGTCAACCTTCGGCCCCATCCCTAGGTCGGCACTGAAATCAGTGCCGCTGCACTCCAATCCAGCGGAGCAGAGTATGGGGTCGCAGCGCCTTGTTGGCTGGATTGAGGTTTGTTGTCTTGCCAACATTGAAGCTGCGAACCCCATACTCTGCGGAGCATGCGCCGCCTCGATCAACTCCTCTCCAACCTTGGCTACTGTTCGCGCCGAGAGGCGCGCGATTGGCTCGCCTATGGCCATGTGACCGTGTGCGGAGAGACTGCCGACGATCACAGCGCGAAGGTAAATCCCGCGGACGTGCTCGTGGATGGAGAACCTCTCGATCACCCGGAGGGCATGTTGCTCCTCTTTAACAAGCCCACCGGCCTCGTATGCTCCCATGACGGACGCGAGGGACCGAGCATTTACACAGTGCTGCCTTCCCGGTGGCGGCTGCGCAATCCCCCGGTCACAAGCATTGGCCGGCTAGACAAGGACACTTCGGGTCTGCTGCTGCTCACCGATCTCTCGCCGCTGGTCCACCGCCTCACTTCTCCAAAGCACAAGGTTCCGAAGACCTATGTGGCGACGCTCAATGCCGATGTCTCCCCTTCCCGCGCAGATGAGATTGCAGCCATCTTCGCCAGCGGCACCTTGCTGCTTGAAGACGAAAAAGATCCCTGCGCACCGGCCTCACTGGTGATGCGAGACCCCAGGATCGCGGAACTCATCCTCACCGAAGGCCGCTATCATCAGGTGCGACGCATGTTCGCCAGCCAGGGTTTCACCGTCACCGCCCTCCATCGCGAGCGCTTCGGCGACCTCACCCTGGGCGACCTTGCCCCCGGCCAGTGGCGCGACCTGCCGCTGACAACTTTCGGCTGAGGGCTGATGGGTAGAAGCGAGGAGTGAGAAGCGAGGAGTGAGAAGCGGGAAGCGAGAATGGGCGCTTCGCGCTACGGTCGAAAAGAATTGAGCGGTTGCCGGCGGGTGATTTGAGTGCCCGGCGTGTTGAACATCGTTTCCGGCACTACCGGTCCGATCACGAAGCGATTTGCTTCGGTTTCAACGCGGTTTCGTCCCTACGTGGATCGCATCTGGGGATGGGAAAGCCACAGTGCAGTGCCGCTGCCGCTGATTTTGCCGGGAACCGGAGCCGAGTTGGTGTTCCACTACGGAGCGCCTTTTGCGATTCGCGAGGAATCCGGCGAGAGATTATTTCCAGGACGCACCTTAGTTTTTTGTCTGCGCTCGCACGCCTGCCAACTCGTCGCGACTGGGCCGGTCGGGTTCATGGCTGTGCGGGTGCGTGGCGAGGCGCTGCGGCATTTCGCCAAAGCACCGCTAGTCTCGTGGATCGATGGCGTCGTGCCAATCGAGGCCGGTCTGGGCTGCGATTGGACGGACGTGCCAGAGCTTCTCGCAGCGGCTTCCGGATTCCGTGCGCGCGTAGCAATTATCGAGGCACGTCTAGACGGTTACTTATCGCAGCGGGAAGTGCGGCCATCGCTGGTCGATCAGACGGTGGCGAAACTTTATCGCAGCACCGACTCGGCACGCATAGCCGAGGTTGCAGGCGGGCTGAACATGAGCGCGCGGCATTATGAGCGTTTGTTTCGGGATGCGACCGGGCTGACGCCTAAGAGATTTCAACGTGTGGCGCGTTTTCACCATGCGATGCGGCAACTGCTATTGGAAAAACGCACGAATTATCTCGGGACGGCGTTGGAGTGCGGATTCTACGATCAGGCGCATTTCATTCATGAGTGCCGCGATCTGACGGGGCGGTCCCCGGGCGAATTGCTCACGCGGGAGCGGTTCTTGTCGCATTTCTACAATCCATCGCTCCGAGGATGAGCTAGGATCGGACCATCTTTATTCAATAGCTCCATGCAATCACTCATCGTTACCTTCGTCACCAAGTCCGGTTGCGAGCAAGCGCTCGTGGACACAATCATTGATCTACAGCGAGAGACAGCCTTGGAAGCGGGCGTAATCCGCTATGAATTGCTTCAGGGCGCGCCAGGAACACGAACGTTTCTCCTGTATGAACGCTATGCGGACGAGGAGGCGCTAAAAACGCATCGCGCCTCTCCTTACTTGCAGGCGGCACTAGTGAAGCTCG
>JBAZHQ010000180.1:0-8580 GCA_041652235.1 Opitutaceae bacterium
GGCGAAGCAGAACAAGATCGGCATCACGCTGCTGTCGGATTTGAACAAGACTGTCACCAAGGACTACGATGTGGCGTTTCCGAATCTCGCCGGGGTCGGCGACACCAGCGCCCGCGCCGCCTTCGTCGTTGGCAAGGACGGCATCGTGAAGTACGCCGAGCAGACGCCGACGCCCAAGGACCTGCCCCATTTTGAAGCTGTGAAAGCGGCCCTCGCCAGATAAGGCATTCCCGGCGACATGAGCAATCTCTCCGATCCTTTCCAAACGCTCCAGAGTTTCAGCGCGGGCGGTGCGGTTCGCAGTTTTTATTCCCTGCCTGTCCTGGGAAAGGCCGGCTTCGCGGTCGGCAGATTGCCTGTATCGATCCGCATCGTGCTGGAGTCGCTTCTGCGCAACTGCGACGGCAGGCGCGTGAGCGCGCAGGCCGTCCGAGACCTGGCTTCATGGAAGCCCAATGAACCTCGCACACAGGAGATTCCCTTCGTGGCGGCGCGCATCCTGCTGCAGGATTTCACCGGAGTGCCTCTGCTGGTGGATCTCGCCGCGATGCGTTCCGCCGTGGACAGGCTCGGCAGGAATCCCAAGATCATCGAACCGCTCGTGCCGGTGGATCTCGTGGTGGATCATTCGGTGCAGGTGGACGTCAGCGGCAGCCCCGATGCCTTCGCCCGGAATCTCGACATCGAATTTCAGCGCAACCGCGAGCGCTACCAGTTTCTGAAATGGGGCATGCAGGCGTTCGACACCTTCAAGGTGGTGCCCCCCGGGATTGGCATCGTGCACCAGGTGAATCTCGAGCATCTCGCCAAGGGAGTGCTCGAGGACGGGTCTGGTGTGATTTATCCGGATACGCTCGTCGGGACCGATTCGCATACGACGATGATCAACGGCCTCGGCATCGTGGCCTGGGGGGTCGGCGGCATCGAGGCCGAGGCGGGCATGCTCGGCCAGCCGGTCTATTTCCTCACTCCCGACGTGGTCGGCGTGAACCTCACGGGCAGTGTGCGGGAGGGAGTCACCGCAACCGATGTCGTGCTGACGCTCACGCAGATGCTTCGCAAGGAGAAGGTAGTGGGCAAGTTTGTCGAATTCTTCGGCTCGGGCGCCGAATCCCTTCCGCTCGTGGATCGGGCCACGATCGCCAACATGGCTCCGGAATATGGGGCGACCATGGGTTTCTTCCCGATCGACGCCGAGTGCAGCCGCTATCTGCGAGCCACCGGAAGCACCGAGGAGCATGTCGCCCTGTACGAGGCCTACTATCGGGCGCAAGGACTCTGGGGGATGCCTAAAAAGGGAGACATCGACTACTCGCAATCGCTCGAGTTGGATCTTGCGACAGTCGTTCCCAGCCTGGCGGGCCCGAAGAGGCCCCAGGACCGGATCGAGTTGAACAAGCTCAAGGAAGAGTTTGTCGCCTCTTTCTCAAGGCCGATCGCCGAAAACGGATTCGGCAAAAAGGCCGAGGAATTTTCCACTGTGAAGGCGGAGGTGTCCGTCAACGGACGGGGCAAGGCGACGATCGGGCATGGGAGCGTCCTAATCGCGGCGATCACGAGCTGTACCAACACTTCCAACCCGAGCGTGATGCTCGCGGCGGGACTCCTCGCACGAAAGGCGGTTGAAAAGGGCCTCACTGTGAATCCGGCGGTCAAGGCATCGCTTGCGCCCGGTTCCCGCGTGGTGTCGGACTACCTCGATAGGGCGGGTCTTCAACCCTACCTGGACAAGCTCGGCTTCAATCTCGTGGGCTACGGTTGTACGACCTGCATCGGCAACTCCGGGCCGCTATCGCCGTCGATCGACGAGGCGATTCTTAAAAACGATCTCATCGCAGCCTCCGTGCTCTCGGGCAACCGCAATTTCGAAGCCCGCGTGCATCAGAGCATCAAGGCGAATTTCCTCATGTCGCCCCCTCTGGTCGTGGCCTTTGCGCTGGCAGGGCGCATGGACATCGATCTGAGCAGCGAGCCGCTCGGGCAGGGATCGGACGGGAAGCCCGTCTTTCTGCGCGATGTCTGGCCCTCTCTTGGCGAAGTGCGGTCGCTCATGGAGAGCTCCCTCAAGCCGGAGATCTTCCGCGAGCTCTATGCCGATTTCACAAGCCAGAATCCCAAGTGGAACGAAATTCCGTCCACGGCGGGCAATGTTTACGAGTGGGATCGCAAGTCCACTTACATCCAGGAGCCTCCGTTCTTCACGGGTTTCTCGATGCAGCCGGGTCCCATCTCGGCGATCCGGGGCGCCCGCTCCCTCGGCATCTTCGGCGACTCGGTGACCACCGACCACATTTCTCCCGCAGGCTCGATCAAGAAGACGTCTCCGGCGGGGAAATACCTGCTGGAGAACGGCGTCTCCTGGGAGAACTTCAACAGTTACGGCTCCCGTCGCGGCAACGATCGCGTGATGACTCGCGGCACCTTCGCCAATGTGCGCATCAAGAACCTGATGCTCGGCGGCGAGGAGGGAGGCAACACCCTGCTGCAACCCGAGGGGGCGAAGCTCACGATCTACGACGCGGCGATGGAGTACGGGAGACGCAAGATCCCGCTCATCGTGATCGCCGGCCAGGAGTATGGCACGGGCTCGTCCCGCGATTGGGCCGCCAAGGGATCCAATCTTTTGGGAGTCAAGGTCGTCGTCGCGCAGTCCTTCGAGCGCATTCATCGCAGCAATCTGGTGGGGATGGGCGTCCTGCCTCTGCAATTCAAGGAAGGGGTTTCGGCCCGGACTTTGAAACTCGATGGAACTGAAATCTACGACGTGGCGGGACTGGATGCCTCCATCAGGCCCCAGCAGGATCTCCTGCTCAGAATCGCCCGCCGCTCAGGAGAAGTTCTGGAGGTGCCGGTGCGCTGCCGCATCGATACACCCATCGAGATCGATTACTATCGGCACGGAGGCATCTTGCCCTATGTGCTGAGGCAGATTCTGGCCAAATCCTGAGACAACTCCGATGCGCGCCTTATTGGGAACTAATACCACCCCTGGGCTTCTTCTCTTGCATTATTGGGAGCACTCGGGTCCGATTTTGGCGATTACTCCCTTTGCTACATGGCAGAAAACGCCAAGCCTTCATTCCTAGTCGATGCTTTCTCCGACCCGGTGCTCATTCGCATCGAGGGGCGGGCGTCATTCCAAAATTCCGCGAGCATCCGCGACTTCATCAACGAGATGATTCGCGATGGCAAGAAGCGGCTGGTGATCGATTTCCAGCATTGCACCAGCATGGACAGCACCTTTCTGGGAGTCCTGGCCGGGACTGCGCTGGAACTGCGCAAGCTGCAACCGGTGGGGAGTCTGGTGCTTATTCGCATGGGGGTAAGGAACCTGGAGTTGGTTCGTAATCTGGGTCTGCATCGCCTGCTGATCATCGATGCGGAGGACCGCATCAAATTGAACTTCGACCAGGCAACCCGTCCCATCGCAAGCAGTGGCGCGCTCAGCGAGATCGACCAAGCCCGTCTGGTGCTTCAGGCCCACGAGAACCTTGTCGAAGTCGATCAGAGCAATCAGGCGAAGTTTCAGGATGTCCTGACCTTCCTGCGTAACCGGGTGGAGCATGGCTAGGCTCAGCCGAACATGGGGTCCGCAGTGCGGTGATGGCGATTCTCTGCAAAGGCACCAACCAGCCATCAATGCACTGCGGCCCCCATGCCCGGTTTCGCTAGGTTTGGAGTGCACGGCACCGATTTCGGTGCCGACCTAGGGTTCGGAACTTAGAGCTTACAACTTACAGCTTACAGCTTACAGCTCTTCAGCGGCTTCGCCGCTGCTAAAGCAGGGTTGCCTTGAAGGGGCTTGCTACTCTCACTTGGAAAAAGCCATGCCCAAAGTCGCTGCTCCCTCTCCGATGATAGATCGTTTCAGCCTGCCCGATGCCCAGGGGCATTTCGGAAACTATGGCGGCGTGTTCGTTCCGGAAACGCTCATGACGGCTCTGGCCGAGTTGGAGCAAGCCTACGCCAAGGCGAAAATGGATCCCGCATTTCAGGCGGAGTTGCGCCATCACCTGAAGGAATTTGCCGGACGTCCAACTGAACTCTACTTTGCGTCCCGGCTTACGGAGTATTGCGGCGGAGCGAAGATCTATCTGAAGCGCGAAGACCTGCTGCACACGGGTGCGCACAAGATCAACAATGCCCTGGGGCAGGCCCTCCTCGCCAGGCGCATGGGAAAGAAACGCGTCATCGCAGAGACGGGTGCGGGGCAGCATGGCGTGGCCACTGCGTGCGTCAGCGCGAAATTCGGACTCGAGTGCGTGGTGTACATGGGAGCCGTGGACATGGAGCGCCAGGCCCTGAACGTCTTCCGGATGCGTCTCATGGGGGCGGAAGTTCGGGGCGTCGAGGCGGGACAGAAGACGCTGAAGGAGGCGATCAACGAGGCGATGCGCGATTGGGTGACCCATGTGCGCAGCACACATTACATTTTGGGGACGGCCTACGGCTCGCATCCCTATCCGATGATGGTGCGCGATTTCCATCGGGTGATCGGCATCGAGGCCAAGGAACAGATCCTAGCCCGCGAGGGGAGGTTGCCTGACGAGATGATCGCCTGCGTGGGCGGCGGCAGCAATGCCATCGGGCTTTTCTTCGAGTTTCTTGAAGAGCCCGGCGTGCGGCTCATCGGCATCGAGGCGGGCGGGCGCGGCATCAGGAAGGGCGATCATGCCGCGCGTTTCGCTGGCGGGCGTCTCGGAGTTTTACAGGGTTGCGAGAAATACCTGTTGCAAGATGGCGATGGTCAGATCGAAGCGACGCACTCCGTCAGCGCGGGGCTCGACTACGCCGCGGTGGGACCGGAGCATGCCTTCTACCGCGACCGCGGGCGCATCGATTTCGACTATGCCACCGACGATGAAGTGCTGTCCGCCTTCCAACTCTGCTCCCGTCTCGAAGGCATCATTCCCGCTCTCGAATCGACCCATGCCCTGGCTTACGCGCTTAAACGGGCCAGGGCTCTGCCGAAGGATAAAATTATCGTCGTGAATCTCTCGGGCCGCGGCGATAAGGACGTGCAACAGGTCGAGGCCATTCTCGGTGGAAAGAAACAACCCTGATCCAACGCACCCATGAAAAGCATGACCGGATATGGACGCGCGACCGCGGTGTTGGGCCTTTCGACATTGACGGTGCAGATCAGCTCCGTGAACCGGAAGACGCTCGATCTGGGCATGCGGCTGCCCGGCGATTGGGAGGCCTTCGAGTCCGAGGTGGCGGAGGCGGTGCGGCGCCACGTTGCGCGCGGCAAGGTGAACGTCGTCGTCGAGCTGACCGGCGATTCCGACAGCTCCGCGTTTGCCTGGGATGAGACGCGTGTTTCCGGAACCATCGACAGGCTTGCGAAATATGCGGCGGCCAAGGGCGTTGACTTCAGCTTGTCTCCTGAGCTCTTGTGGGCGGTTATCTCGTCGCAGCGCAAAGGCGCGGAATCGCCCGGTGTCGATGAAGCGCGTCCTGTGTTGATCAAGACCCTTGGCGAGGCGCTGAGGGCCTTCGTGGCGATGCGCGCAAAGGAAGGCGAGGCGCTGCTGGTCGATTTTCTGGCTCGGATCGAGATACTGCACCGCCACGTCGAGAGCATCGCGACCCGGGCTCCGCTGGTGGCGCCTAACTATCGCGAAGTTTTCCTGAAGCGCCTGAGGGATGCGGGACTTGAACTCAATCTGGATGACGAACGCGTCCTCAAGGAAGTGGCCATCTTCGCCGACCGTTGCGACATCTCGGAGGAGATCACGCGATTCCGCAGTCATCTCGATCAGTTTTCGAACCTGCTCAAGGGCGACGGGGAGATCGGCAGGAAAGCCGACTTCATCCTTCAGGAGATGGGCCGCGAGGTGAACACGATGGGCTCCAAAGCGAACGACCTGAGCATCGCCCGGCACGTCATTGAGCTGAAGAACGAGCTGGAACGCATCCGCGAGCAGATCGCCAACGTCGAGTAGAACCGCAGGTGCATTTTTTGAACTGCAAAGAAGCGAAGAAACAAAGGTTCTGATCTTCGATTCTTTGCTTCTTTGCAGTTCAAAAGGTCTTGGCCGATCTTAATTGAAGTAATTCCGCTCAAGCTTCGCTGAAGAGCTCGGTCATGCGCTTGGCGAAGGTTGCGGGCGGACGCACGGGGCGGCCGGTCTTGTCGATGAAGGCGTGGAGCGTGTGTCCGGTGGCGAGCAGTTCTTCGCCGCGCAGCACTTCGTACTCGATCTTGACCCGGAGCGTGGGCTTTTCCCTGAGCACCGCGACGATGACGATGACATCGTCGTAGCGGGCGGGCTTCTTGTAGTTTACGTGCAGCTCCAGCACCGGAAGATAGAATCCCTGCGTTTCGAGGTCGCGATAGGGAAGGCCGTGGGCTCGCAGGAGGGACGTGCGGGCACTCTCAAACCAGGGCGCGTAATCGCCATGATAGGCGAATCCCATCTGGTCTGTTTCCGCATAACGAACCCGGACTTCTTCACGTATTTGGATCATCTTGGAAAACGCAGTTGAATGGCCGCTACCGAGCGAAGCGACATCAGACAAAAAGCATAGCGCGGCGGAGCCGCAATCAAATCCAAACAGTCAATTCAGGTTGAACAGAAGATAACGAAGCGTCTCAAGTCATGCTATCTCAGAGGCCTCGATGTTGAACGAACCAACGATTCCTTTGATACGATCTTTCAGAAGAGCGCTTCGTTGCCTTCTGTTAATGCTCCTGTTTCTGAGGCTATTGAGTTTTTTCGTACGATGCACGCAACCTACTCGACGATCTGCGCCAGATTGGGGATACCCTGCTGCTCGGTGAAGAGCGCCTCTGCGGACGATGCCCAATGGCTTTTGCGCGACCAAGCGCGGCCTGCTTCGCCCAGTTGGTGACGATAGGCGGGATCGGTAATGAGGCGCTCGAAGGCGGCGGTGAGTTGCGCGGGGCGATTGGGAGGGACAAGCAGCCCTGTGTCGCCGTTGATGACCGCTTCGCCAACCCCGCCGACGGAATGACCCACAACGGGGAGGCCATGCGCGGCAGCTTCGAGATATACCAGGCCAAAGCCCTCCACGCTGTGCCCGTGGTCGATGCTCGTCATCGCAAAGATGTCCGCCCGATCGTAGATGAGGTCCAGTTCGGCATCGGTGACGTCGCCGAAAAAGCGGACGACGAGATCTGAATTGGCGACGGCCGCCCGGAGTTGATGGGCGTAGTGGCCCTTGCCCTGCGCTCCCACGATCCAGTACTCGATCTTTTTGCGGAACTCAGGCGCAAGACTCTGCAGCGCTTTCAATGTGATGAGCTGGCCCTTGCGCGGATGGAGCCTCCCCACGGTGAGGACGATAATGCGCTGTTTGGGGTGCGCGACGGGAGTATCGACGACGGCGAAATCGGAGCGAAGGGCGCCAGGCGTGAGGAACACCTTGTCCTGAGCCTCCGGGAAATGGGTGCAAAGGAGCGTCTGTGTGTAACGGGTAAGCGTGCTGATGCGGGTTGCATACCGGATCAATCGGCGGGTGAGCACGCGGTAGATCGGGTTGTTGCTGAAACGCAGGATCTCAGAGCCATGGAACGTGAGAACCAGATGCTTGGGCCTGAAAGTGGGGAAGAACTGCAAGAACATCATCGCGAGCATGGGCCCCGGTTCCGGCAGATAGACTGTGGCATAGCGCAGGCGGCGGCGCTCGGCGATGAGCTGCCACACAAGGCGGAGCTGGCAGCCCAGATCGTGCGTGCCCTTGAGAGGAAGCCGGCGCAGGCGGAACGGCCATTTTTTCTCCTTCTCCGTCGGGGCTGATTGCGCCCAAACTTCGATATCGTAACCGAGCTTGGCGGAAGCCTTGGCCATTTCCTCCGTGAACGTCGCAATGCCTCCGCGCCGAGGATAAAACTCGTGCGTAATCAAAAAGATAGGAGAAGTGGAGGGCTGGGCTGCGTTCATCGGGCTGGCTGGCTGGCCGGGAAGCTAAGTAATAACACTAACGCTGCGAAGACAACTGGACAATGAAAGATTTGGAAGGTTCGCGCGGTTGATTATTAACTTTAGTTCAACAGACCGGATAGCCACGAAAAACACAATAACCACAAAAATAGGAAGTTAGTGAATCCAGGAATCCTTTCGAGTATTCATCGGAAAAGTAGATGCCCCAATCCCCATATGCCTTGGTTTTGGTGTTTCTTGTACTACAGTATTTACAGTTCATCTCAGGCTGAGAGGAAATCCGAGACGGACAGAACCGATCCCCAACCATCCAATCCATTCTCGCGCAGTGACGCAGTGGCGCAGAGTGACGCCGACCTCCGATCTCCGACCTCCCTGCTGACTCTGGCTTCTGGCATCTGTCCTCTTTGGTTGCGGCTCCGCCGCGCTATGTTTTTCGTGGCAATTCGAATGCCTTTTCTCGGCTTATGAGATGAATCGCAAGGCACGTGACTCGAGAACCATCACCTAACTCGAATTGAACTCCCTTAGCGAAGGGGCATCGGCGTCATGGTGCTGCGGGCGGCCGAGCGCATGGCGGGAGTAAGATCGGCAACGGGAACGCCCGTCCAGATCGACAGGGACTTGGCACCCTGGCTAACCAGCATCGAGAGACCGTTTGCCCGGGGGA
>JBAZHQ010000181.1:0-8549 GCA_041652235.1 Opitutaceae bacterium
GAACATAGGGACCAACGCCGACCAGATTGCCGCAGTCTCTGCCGGCTTGGGTGCGTTTGCCCTACCGAACGGCAGCCGTGACGCTGTTCTCCTATCAACCCTAAACAGTGGTGCCTACACCGCACATGTGCGCGGAAAAACTGGTGTCGGCGTAGCCTTGGCCGAAGTTTATGACGCTTCTACTTCAGAGACTGCGCGGCTCGTCGCTATATCGGCTCGAACTCGCGCTGGAACGGGTGCGGAAGTCCTTATTGTCGGCTTTGTGGTCGCGGGAAACACCCCGAAGCGACTTCTCATTCGGGGAATAGGCCCGACGCTCGCCAATTACGACGTCGCGGGTGTGCTGGCTGACCCACAGCTTGCTTTGTACAAACAAGGCTCGCTTGCCCCGCTTCAACAAAACGATAATTGGGGTGGTGATCCAGCGCTTAAAGCGGCTTTTTTGGACACAGGCACATCCTCGCTCGACGATAGCAGCAAAGACGCAGCACTTCTCGTGACATTGGATCCGGGGGTGTATTCGGCAGTACTGACAGGAAAGGGCAATACTACGGGTATAGCTCTGGTTGAGGTTTATGAAGTGCCCTAATTCGAGCGTAGGATTTATGTTCGGGCAAATAAAACCACAAGGGTCCCGGCTGTGTCACCTATCACTCCATGATATTCCAGTGGTAGGGTCCGCAAAATCCCTGTTCTCTCCAGATCTCGCAATCCAAGGCATTCGATTTTTCCACTGCGAGGCAAATATGGATACAAGGTTGGTATGGTCTTAGTCTTTAAGTACTTTTGTTACCTTCAATCTGGAATAACCGGACAAGCGATCCTGCTGATGGTGTTGATCCGGCAGCCGTATTCTACAATGCTTGGGGGCATCCGTTATGCCCGATCTGATCATCGATCTTAATATCAGCGCCGAGAAGATGCTGGCTTATTACCGGGGGGAAGTGCTCACGGTGCGGGCTCGCGCCACGAATGGGCAGACGGTGCAGTTTCCGGTGTCGGTCCTGCAAAAACACATCTCCGCCGACGGCATCCACGGGCGGTATCGGATGGAGTTCGACGAGCAGCACAAATTCGTGCGTCTCGAATTAGTCGCAAGGCACGAACCGATTTAACGTACCGGAGCACACGGGGCGGCGGAGCCGCAACCAAAGAGGCCAGAAGCCGGAAGCCAGCAAGGAAGTCGGAAGTCGGCGGTCGCCCATTCGGCGAGCGCAGGGCCTTCGGGAAGTCGGTACAAACCCGCACCACTGGGTCGAAGACCTCGTGACATAGGGGGATCGTCTCCCAAATGAGCGAAGTGCAGAAAGTGTGTCACGAAGCACACGGCAAGTGGCTGAGCTACAGGCTAAAGGCTAACAGCTACAAGCTTCCTTCCGTGTGCTCAGTGTATTCCGTGGTTAAAAATGGTTCGTGGTTCGGTTCGATCCGCTGGGGCAGTCCGGTTTTCAGGCTCGTTCCAGGGGCATCAAAGTCCTAAACAAAAGCACCGGAATCCAAGGTTTGCAGGCAGGCAAGTTGGTAAGCTCTAAGATTCGAAACCGACAGACACCCGTTGAGCTTACCTAACTCCCTCCTTCCCTTTTCAACATGACGACTGGCAAAGAAATCATCCGGACGATTTTGCGTGGCGAGACGCCGAAGCGTCTTCCCTGGGCTCCCTGCATCGATCCGTACACGCGTTCCGGCCTGCCTGAGCCCCTCAGGCAGATGGATACCTTCGCATTGCAACGGCATTTCGGCTCGGACCTATTCCGCGGCGGATCGGCGAGCAAGGAGCGGTATGACGATGCCGTCCGCCACACGCGCACCGACCGTGGCGACGGCAACATCGTGGACACCTACGAGACCCCTGTCGGCGCGTTGCGCGAAGTGCACACCTTCACGCCGGAATCGCCGTATATCCCTTTCCCGACTGAGCATCTCATCAAGACGTGGGCCGACCTGGATACCTATCTGTTCCTGGTGGAGCACACGATCGTCGAACCCGACCACCAACGGCTGGCCGAGGTGATCGCAACCTATCCGGAGGCCATGATCACGGCGGGCATTACGGACACTCCCCTTCCGGCTCTCATGACGAAACTCATGGGGACGGAGCTGTTCGTTTACATGAACGACGACGATGAGGCGCGGATTCGCCGGGCGATGGACGCGATGCAGAGACTTTTCTGCCGACACGTCGCGGCTGCGGCGCAGGGGCCTGCGGAGGTGTACATCTGCTACGAGAACACGAACACCAGCTCTTTCGGCATCCAGTGGATCAAGGAGATCGAGCTTCCCTTCCTCAACGAGTATGCCGACATCATGCATGCCGCCGGGAAGAAGCTGCTCGTGCACATGTGCGGGCACATCCAGCACGTCGTCGAGCCGATATCCGCCGCCCGCTTCGACGGCATCATCGACGTCGCACCGCCGCCGACCGGCGACTGCGACATTCCCGCCGCTGTCAGCACGCTCGGAGCCCGGGGCAAGGTGCTCGGAGGCGGCATCGAGTGCACGACTTTCGTTCTGCGCGATCCGGACCTCTTTGAAAGCCGGGTTCGCGATCTCGTCGCCTCCATCACCGACAAGCGTCACTACCTATTGGGTAGCGGCGATGCCGTCCCGCAGGGGGCGACCGAGGAAAACCTGCTGCGCGCCGGAGCCATCGCCAAGGCGACCCGGCTGACCTGAGGGCGAACCGTGTTAACCACGGAATACACGGAACACACTGATGAAACAGACGGCCATTGAATCTTGGGTAGTAGGAGAATGAGAAAGTAGGTTAGTAGGTGTACGAGCCACCCAATCCCGATCCGTGTATTCCGTGTGATCCGTGGTTAAAACGGTTTATTGGTTTACCTTTCCGCACGGAACTGAGGGTGGCCTTCGATGCTGGCGTCGAAGGCGGGGCGTTCCGCTTCGGGCAGATGCTCCGGGTAGCGGGCGCCGCTGCGACGCCAGCGCGCCAGCCAATGCTCATCCAGGAGCTGCGGCGTCAGCTCGTGCGCGGTCGCTCCAGTCACACGGTTGAAAGCGATGGAGGTGTCCTGCTTCGGGCCCGTGCCAGCGCCTGCGGCGACGAAGAACCCGGCGCGAAGCAGCGTCGTGCGCACTGCCGTGGAGGCGGAATAGGTGTAGAGCTCCACGGATTTTCCAAGACAGTGGGCGAAGAGCGCCTCGAAGGTCTGTGGAGCCCACAGCACCGAGTCGGTCTTGTACGAAAAAGGATCGTAGTAGATGAGATCAGGCACCGGCGCATGCGGAAAGGTCTGCAGAAAGTCGCCGTTCAGAAGCTCCCAGCGCAGCAGCCCGGAGGCATGTTGCCAGGAGCCTGAGGAAAGGAGTTGGTGCGGGCCGCTGTGCCGCAGGTGTTCGAAGCGGTCGGGGTCGCTCGCAGCGAGACGCAGGGGGTCGAGGTCCCGCTCGAAGCTCAGCAGGCGCAGGGGACGCCGGATCTGTTTTCCTTCCTCAAGAAGCTCCTCAAAGCAGTGCAACACAGCCATGGCATTAGTGGCCGCGCCCAGGCCCACATCCCACAGCACCAACTCGCCGTCGGATGGCTCCACTGAGAGCAGCCGGGTGGCGAGGCAGGATTGTTCTACGTAAAGCCGGCGAGCCTCGTCGCTGGGGCGGCTGACCGAGTGCATCACCTCTCCCGAGCTGATTTGCCGGATGCTGGAAACCCCTTCCGCGGAATCCACCACGTCGTAGTCGCCGAGCGGTTTTGGCAGCCGTGCCTTTCGGCATGTCGTGGGGTGCGTGGGAGGATGGTCCTCGTCGGAGCGCAGGAGCTCCACGTACGCCGTCTCGTAGAAAGCAGCGAAGCTGTCGTCCAGGATATGGTCGCGCATGCTCTGCATGAGCCGGTGGTAGAAACTCAGATTGTGATACGAGAGCAGATGCCAGCCCAGGGGCTCGTCGCTTTTGATCAGATGATGCAGGTAGGCGCGCGAATAGGCGCGGCAGGTATGGCAGGGACAGGCGGCGTCGAGCGGAGCCTCGGAAAACTTGTGCACGCTGCGCCGGAGCTGGAGTTTCCCGTGGGAGGTGAAGACAACGCCCCGCTGCGCGAATTGCGAGGGGATGATGCAGTCGAACATATCGACTCCGCTGTTGACTCCCTCAAGCAGGTCAATCGGCGTGCCCACACCCATGAGATAGCGCGGCAGATTCGCGGGCAACCGATCGGTGACATGCTGCGTGAACGAGTAACGTTCCTGGTGCGTCTCGCCGACCGCCAGGCCCCCGATGGCGAAACCGTCGAAGGGAAGCGTTTGCAGGAAAGTCGCGCTCTTGTCGCGGAGAGCGCGATGGCAGGCACCCTGAACAATGCCGAAGAGGGACTGCGGGGACTCGCCGCGCGCCTTGAGGGAACGCAGTGCCCAGCGGTGTGTGAGCTCCATGGCCGACTCGGCCAGTTCGTAGGGCGCAGTCGAGGGGATGCACTGGTCCAACACCATCATGATATCGCCGCCGATATCCTTCTGCATTTCGATGCTCGTCTCGGGAGAAAGCAGATAGAGGCTTCCATCCACATAGCTGGCGAAGCGAGCGCCTTCCTCCATCATCGAACGGGAATGCGGAAGCGAAAAAATCTGGAAGCCGCCTGAGTCGGTGAGCACGGGACCGTCCCAGTGCATGAACTGGTGGATGCCTGCGAAGCGGCGAAACACCTCGGGGCCTGGGCGGAGCATCAGGTGGTAGGTATTGGCCAGGAGCACCTGGGTGCCTACGGCCTTCAGGTTTTCCACCGTCAGCGTCTTGACCGCTGCCTGGGTGCCGACGGGCATGAAGACTGGAGTCTGCACTTCTCCATGGAGCGTCTGGAAGCGGGCCGCGCGCGCCCTGGAGCGCGAAGCTTGCTTTTCGAGAGAGAACCGGAGGCGCGACATGGGGTGTGAGACCTCAAGGTGTTTCGAGCCTCCCCAGCGTCAACGGACAAAGCAGGCAGACCTGCCCTCTTCCATGACCACAGAAGTTAACCACGCAAATCCCTGGAGGCGGCGGAGCCGCAACCAAACCCAACCAATCAGTTCAGATTGAACAGAAGACAACGAAGCGTCTCAAGTCATGCCACCTCAGAGGTCTCGGTGATGAACGCAACCGACGTATTCTTTACTGCGGTCTTTCAGCAAAGCGCTTCGTTACCTTCTGTTAATATCCCGAATGAGATGTTTTGGAGAACCTCTGAAAGAAATATGCACGCAAGAAAACAGCAGACTCGGAGATAGTTCTACAGAAGCTCACGAAAGTAAGACCGTCAGGAGTTTTCCTATGAGCTTCAGAATCCGGAACCAATCAGGGTTCTCGCGCAGAGGCGCAAAGATCGCAGAGGAAAGACACCAAACTTCAATCCCTTTCATCCCTTATATCCCTGTAAAAAATGTTCTTTGATCGGAGTCATTGATCTCAGGACCATGTAAACAGGGATGGAGGAGATGGAAGGGATGAGATACTGTGGATCGAACCTCTGCGTTCTCCGCGTCTCCGCGCGAGAATGGATCGAATTCCTTTCTTCATTTCCAGCAAGGTCCGCTAATTTCCGGGCTTCTTCAGATCATCAACTTCCAAAGAAGATAAAATCGAGGATCGAGGAGCGAGAATGGGTGTCCAGCAGACGGGCACCGAGTGCGGCAGCACCGCTTTCGGTGCTGTCTGTTATGTGAAAGGCAAAGCGGGTGTTGCAGCATGAATGCACGCAAGAAAACAACAGACTCAGGGATCGTGTACGGATTACACGGAAGACCGGATGAGCTGCGAGTTATAAGCTGTTAGCTGTTAGTTCCGATCTGAAAACTACAGGCTAAAGGCATTACACCTCTTACGCCCTTACTACCTTACGCTCTCACCGTTCCCCTTCCGTGTAGTCCGTCTGACTATCTCTAAGTCTGTTGTTTTCTTGCGTGCATATTTTGGAGGCGAATTCGTAGGGCCCGACCTTGGTCGCGGCCTGTCTTCGCTCTGCGAGTCCCTATCCGGCCCTAACCGGCCTCAGCAAGCTGAGGCCCTACGACTAAACAAAATGTTCCTATTCTCTTTGGTTGCGGCTCCGCCGCTCTAGGTAATCCGTGGTTAACCCGGATTGAATTCTTCAATCTTGACCTTTGTCGCATAATTCGCGTATACTAGCTTTAGAATGACAGTCGCCGATCTTCAATCCCAAGAGCTTGTCAGGGCATGCAAGGCCTACAAAGTGATGGAACTATATGCCTTTGGGTCGATTGTCTCAGGCAACTTCAAAGCAGAGAGCGATCTCGATTTTCTTGTGCGCTTTGAGCGAGAAGGATCGGACGGGGCATTTCTCCAGTTTATGGGCTTTAAGGAGAAACTTGAAGAACTCTTTGGTCGTCCGGTTGACCTACTCACGCTTAAACACTTCCGTAATCCGGTCTTCCAGGAAGAGGTTGATAATTCCAAATCGTTAATCTATGCCGCATAGCGTCAGGAAATTGCTTATAGATATTTCTCTGGCTTGTGAAGAGACGAAAAGCTTTTGTTTGGGTAAGGATCTGGCAGCTTTCCAATCGGACCGTCTGCTTCAACTTGCCATCGAAAGGCAATTCGAGATTATTGGCGAGGCCTTGTATCGTCTTGAGCATGTTGATCCAGAGAATATACAAGTAAAGATTCCTGAGTACCGCAAGATCATCGGATTTCGGAACCTGATAGCACACGGCTACGATACGATAGATGACGCATCGCTTTGGGATTTTGTTACAAATAGGATCCCGGAATTGCTAGAGAAGATCAGGAATTATTGAGATGCGTGAGCTTTTGCTCGATCCGAGCCGATATTAGTCATTGGTTCCGAGTCGCAGACATCGAACCATTTTCTCACGAAGACGCGAAGGCACGAAGGAAAGGCAGCAGGCCTTGGGATAGTATAAGAATCAGGAAGGTGGTCAGTTAGATTAATAACCGAATCGAGGATCAAAACTAATAGCTACAAGCTAACAGCTTAAAGCTTCCAGCCCCTTACGCTCTCAAAATCCCCTCCAAGCAACAGCCCGCGCTTGTGCTTGGAGCGAAGAACCAAGCATAAGCGCAGTATTCCTCTGCGACCTCCCTTCACCTTCGATCCCTCTGTGTTAAAATGCATCCCCCCGTGAACCCCGTTTCCCCCGTGTTAAAAAAATCAGTGTCCGAAAACTACAAGCTATCAGCTACTAACTAATAGCTTCCATTCCCAATGCCCCAAATCCACAAGTCTCGGCCTGCCCCCCTGGATCGACCCATCAAAAAATTGGACCTATGAGCGACAAACAGATCGTTAATGCGCTTCTTGAGCGCATGCCGGAGGATGCAAGCCTTCGTGATATTGCCCAGGAAATTGAATTCATCGCCGGAGTTAAGGAAGGTCTTGGGCAGCTTGACCGAGGAGAAGGCCTTAGCCTGCCTGAAGTCGAAGCCTTGGTTGCATCGTGGACTACAAAGTAATCATATCGCCCCGCGCAGTTGCCGATCTAAGGGATATCGTATTGTATATCTCGCCGGATCGTCCACAGGCGGCTCAGTGTATGGGAACTGGCCTGCTGGATAGGATACGCATGCTAGAGACTTTCCCATTTGCGGGAAAAATCGTTGAGGAATTTGATAATCCTGCAATTCGGGAACTTGTTCTTCCACCTTATCGAATAGTATATCGTATCGATAAAAGGCAAAAGATCATTGGCATTGCTCGATTCTGGCATGGTTCTCGGGGCGTATTGAATACTCTTCAACTCAACGAGCCGGGAAGTGCGTTTGTAGTAAAGAACCAGACATGAACAATGATATTGGAACCACCAAATACACGAAATGACACGGAAACGAATCCTTCGCGGTCAAAAATGCCCCCCTTCGCGTCTTCGTGCCTTCGTGTGAAACCCGGATTGAGGATCGAAATTAACAGCTACCTGATATGAGCTATTAGCTACTAGCCTTAGCCATTAGCTCCGATCCGAAAACTACCAGCTACCAGCTAGAAGCTAATAGCTCTCTCCCCCGTGGTTAACCCAACGAACGTCCAGACCCCGTGGATCGAGCCCGTTAAGATTCATGCCTACAGTAATCATTATAGGGCCTTATCGATTTCACTTCTATAGTAGAGAGGAGAATGAACCTGCACACATACATGTGAGTCGTGATGATTTCGAGGCAAAGTATTGGTTGGACCCTGTAAGGCTCGCGAACAATGTAGGCTTTCCCGCACATGAGCTTGGTAAGATTAAAGCTCTGGTAGGGCAAAATAAGGAACTGCTAATTCAATCTTGGAAAATGCACCATGATAGCTGAAGACAAAAATCTTATCGCAGTGGAAGTGAGAATTGAAGAAGACCAAGTTTGGCTGCGACTCTTGGATGGAGCTACGCATACATTCCCGATTGCTTTTTACCCACGTCTAGCCTTTGCGACAGCTGAACAATTAGCTGAGGTGAAATTGCGAGTAGGAGGTAGGGCTCTGCGTTGGGATATCCTAGATGAGGATATATGGGTAACGGATGCTGTTATCGGCAATTATCCCAAAATACAGTCTTCCCAGTCGCTTTGTGTCAATGATACTCATCCCGAAGCTGAAAGCTGAT
>JBAZHQ010000182.1:0-8535 GCA_041652235.1 Opitutaceae bacterium
ACCGAATGCCCTTTTTTCCTCTTTGCATGCCGCGTTCACGATCGAGTTTCGGACGATCCAGGGCTCGTTTGTTTATGTGCACGTCACCTTCAATGGATTAAAGGGATAAATGCTGTGGCTGCTATCGCCGCGTTGGTAATCGACCGCGTTCTGAAACGCCAGAATGGCGGCAAAAGTAGCCGATTTGGACGTGAGCTTTTTAATTTCGTGACCGGTGCCGAGTATGATCGGGAAACGGCTGCAATCGAGTTGACCAAACATTGTTCTGATTGGATCGAGTTGGGTTTCGACAACATAAACGCAATCAGCGAAGCATCGAGGCGTTAGCCGGTTCTGCGATGTCTTTTGTCGCGTCGGCGTACCCGCCGAAGTGATTCGATAGTTGTGATCGATTGGCGATTCGGCCGTCATGGTTGAGATCCCATTATGCGCTTCCTGCACGTCACCGATCTGCACATGAGAAAGCCGTGGTATCAATGGCTCTCCGTGAATCTCATGGATTACGACGCATGCTGTATCACCGGAGACATGCTCGACATGTTTCCAAACGCCGAGCTAAGTCTGCACCAGCAGGCCCGTTGGGTTCGTGATTGGCTTGGGGCTCAGCCAGGAAAGATCTTTCTGTGCACCGGCAATCATGACGTCTGGCCGGAAAGCGAGCATGTGATCGACAACGATTCGTTGGGTGGCTGGCTTAAGAAGGCTCGACGACCAGGCCACGTGTTCGTCGATGGTGACATTACTGTCATTGAGGGGTATCGATTCGTGTGTTGCCCGTGGGGGCAGGCACCGACGACAATTGGTCCCGAACCTGCCATCATCCTCGTCCACGCGCCCCCGGAGGGAACGCCCATTTCCTCAGAACTTGGGTACGAGGTTGGAGATCCAGATGTGACGAACGCAGTACCGAGTCTACCATCAGGAAGCATCATCCTGTCTGGGCATGTCCACAATCCGTCGCGATGGCATTGCATCCTTCAGCATGTGTGGTGCTGTAATCCTGGCGTGGATACTGAGGCGCAGATTCCTAACCACATCGTGATTGATACGGACGCTAGGAGCGCTCGTTTCCACGGATGGAGCCGTGACTTGGGCCCTGTCAGGATTCTATAGGTAGCAGGTTGCGTGGCGAATTTCGCGATCGCAGGAGAATCAGGTATACCCCATTTAGGTTCTTAGCTCGCCCATCTAATAGGAGAGCGACATAATGTTTTGCCAGATCCAGCCAGACATATTGTCACGAATCATTAAGGACGGGGGCCACTGTTGGATTGGTCTTCAGTATCTGGTGGCCCAATAACCTGTTGGCCGTCGCGTTTAGAGAGGGCATCATCCAGAAATCTAAATGAGGTCGGGTGCCCTGCCAGCCAGTATCGGAGAACCCGCCTGGTTAATTTATCGACTTCCTCTTCGATGTTAGTGTGTCCACTTGGTTGGCGCTCGGTGTTCATGGCTTTCCCCTTTGGTTTCAGGTTACGAGTGCGTCCACGACAAAACAGAGGTGCATTCGGCAATCATTGGAGAGGATGCTGACGGTTTTCGAGATACAAACGATTTCTCTGCGCTCGACCTATACAGGTGCATTGCAGTGGCTTCTTGCTCGGTCTCCTGGGAGTATTGAGCGTCTTCGTTTGGCAGTGGCTCTTGGTAGAAAACCGAGACTTCTGGGCCAAAAACTTACGATCATACTCCAATTTCAGGCGTCACGCGTAAATTGGATTCTGCTACTTCTGTAATAGGTTGGTACCGGGTTCTGCATCTGAACATCTGTATCTAGCTTAGGAACTGACTTTAACAGATGGGCACTGCGGCAAGCGTGGCAGTCACTTCTGATTCTCTAGCGCCGACTAGGGTATTTTTACACAGGGATTCCTGTTAAAAAGTGTAAGAAAAATCACTTTTAGGCGGGTCTTTTCTTGACGTTGGTGGGGGAGGATGGGATGAAATGGGGCGAATTGGGGCGACGGCGCATTCCCCACCATGTCACCTACAGGCAGAATTCTTTATACCGGGACCTTCCGGCATAACCTCGACGACAAGGGTCGGCTAACGATCCCGTCGGCGTGGAGGTCTGCGCACGAGGAGACCGATCAGTTCCTGGCGACACCGAATCCCGATGGGTACGTGTCGGTCCTTCCGCCCGCCGAGGTGGCGAAGCTTTACGACAAGGTGGCGGAGGTGCCGCTGGCGGATGGAGAGGCCCAGGCCGAGATCGCGGCCTTCTTCTCGCTCGCCCAGTCCTTCACTTTCGACAAGCAGGGCCGCATCGCCCTGAGCGACGCGCTGCTGAAGCACGCGAGAATTTCCAAGGAGGCCGTCCTCGGCGGCTCACTCACGAAGTTCAACATCTACAGCCCCGATCGCTGGTCCCTCGTGGAGCAGCGGCCCGGGGTGAGCAATCCGACCGGGTTCCTGCGTCGGTACCAGATCTGACGATGAGCACCGCGGCATATCATTCCCCGATTTGTCTTCCGGAAAGAGCCGGGACTCGCCTCGGGTGCGCCAATCCTTTTCCGGCCGTCAGTCCATCTGTGCGGGCCCATTACGCCCTGACACGACTTTCCATCGAGGCGGCGGACGTCCGTCGGCAACGGCACGAACAGGAAGCCATGGTGGCGTTTCTGGAAGAAATCAGGAGGGCCGTCGATGCGAGCATCACTGCCTGAATTTCCCTGGGCTCCCACCATCATGAACTCCGGCCACTGCTCCGTGCTTCTTCGCGAGGTCATGGAGTTGCTCTCTCCCAGGCCGAGCGGCCGCTATCTTGACTGCACCTTCGGGGGCGGCGGGCATACCCGCGCCATTCTTGAATCGGGAGAGGCGATCGTAGTGGTCGCCCTCGATCGCGATCCGGCGGCCAAGGAACGCGCCGAGGCGCTGCGCGAGCAGTTCGGAGATTGTTTCACGCTCGTCGACCGCGATTTCGGGCGCCTGGCGGATCTGGCCATCGGGGATTTTAACGGCGTGCTTTTCGATCTGGGCGTCTCCTCCTATCAGCTCGATTCCACGGAGCGCGGCTTCTCCTTCCGCACGGATGCCCCGGCGGATATGCGGATGGATCCCCGCAGCGGAGTGCCGGCCAGTCTCTGGCTTGAGACCGCGACCGAGGAGATGCTGGCGCGCGCCATCCGGGACTATGGCGAGGAGACTCACTGGCGCCGGATCGTTCGTTCAATTATCGCAGCCCGCGGCACGGGCACGCTTGCGCGCACGGCCCAACTGGCGGACCTGATCGCGGCGTCCATTCCGACCCGGGTCCGGCATGCATCGAGGATTCATCCCGCGACGCGCGCCTTCCAGGGCATCCGCATCGCGGTGAACGACGAGTTGGGCGCCATCGAGCGCGCGCTGCCCGCAGCCTTTGCAAAGCTCGTGCCGGGAGGCGTGCTTTGCGTCATCAGCTTTCATTCCCTCGAGGATAGGATCGTGAAGCAGACATTCCGCAAATGGTGCGGCCTGCCCATCGACGCGGACGACTCCATGCCGCAGGACCTGCGCGTGCGGGTGGCCGAGCCGCTGACGCGCAGGCCCATGATCCCGGGGAATGCCGAGATTGCCGAAAACGCCCGAAGCCGATCCGCCAAGCTTCGCGCTGTGCGAAAACGATGACTGTGTCCCGAACCCGGCGTGCTTGCCCACGCTGCCGCCCTGCCGCTCCGCCAGTTACAGCCCCTCAATGAAAACGTCAGATTCCCACGCCTTTGTTAACCAGCTCCTGATCTACACCCTCGTCATGATCTGCACCAGCGGATCGGTCGGCCTGGGCACGGTATGGCTGCGTTATCAGATTTCCGCGACCGCCAACCGCGTGAAACTGGCGGACCAGAAGATCGCCGAATGCGAGCGCCGCCTTGCGGAGGCGGTGACCGACACCGAGACGGAGCAGAGTCCCGACGTGCTGAAGCGGCGGAACGAACAGTGGAAGCTGGGGCTCACCTATCCGAAGGAAACCCAAGTGTGCCGGGTGAAGGACGACGTCGAGATGCGTCTCGCAGCCAAGCGCAACCAGGGCCTGTTCACCGACGGGGCCTCTTTCGTGGCTTTCAAGCCGGGAGCAAGCGGCTTTCGATGAGAAGAGGATTCGCCTCCAACTATCGCATCGTTCTCCTCACCGTTGTGGTGGGCTTATGTTTCGCCGGGCTGGCCGCCCGGCTTGTTAATTTGCACGTGCTGGATCGCGAGCACCTGCTGAAGATGATCACGAAGGCGCGCACCAACATCATCGTCGAGAACGCGCGCCGCGGCGACATCCGGGATCTGCGCGGCAACATCCTGGCGACGAGCAAGACGCAGGTCATCCTGGGCGTGGATCCCCAAATGCTGCGCCCCGAGGACGAGGGCAAATGGCCGCAGCTCGCCGAGCTGATCGGCGTGCCGCTGGCCGATCTCAGGCGGGTCTTCACCACAAAGACCCGCGCCGCCGGCTCCGTGAATTCCGCTTCCATTGCCAAAGTCGACGAGGCGGGCGAATTGAGGTTCGAATTCAAGCTGTCCGACGATCCCGAGAAAAACCAGGTGGCGAACGAAGTGGTCGAGAACGAAACCGACGACAACGGCCTTCGAAAGATCTGCTGGGCAAAGCTGAAGGAAAATCTGGAGGAGTCGGCCTACGATCAGGTGCTCAAGCTCGACATCAAGGGAGTGTACGGCAACCGGGTCTATCGCCGGGCCTATCCGCACAATTCCCTTGCCGCGCACATCGTGGGCTATGTGAACAAGGAAGGCGACCCCATGGCAGGCGTCGAGGGCTACGCCGATTTCTACCTTCGCGGCCAGGATGGCTGGGTTGTGAGCGAGAAGGACGGCAATCGGCGCGAGATGGCCCAGTTCCGCACACGGGAGGTTGTCCCGGTGGACGGGTACAACGTCATTCTTTCCCTGGACGCCGTCGTGCAGGACATCGTCGAGGATGAGCTCAAGGGCATCGCCGAGACCTTTCATCCGCTGAAGGCGACCATCATCGTGAGCGACGCGCGCTCGGGCTTTATCCTGGGCCTGGGGAATTATCCCACCTTCAATCTCTCCGAGTACGGCAAGGCCGACATCGCCTCGATGAAGAACATCGCGGTGACCGACGTGCTCGAGCCCGGTTCGGTTTTCAAGATCGTGGCGTCCTCCGGCGCGCTGGACCAGGGGCTGGTCACGCCCGAAAGCCGGTTCGACTGCAGCATCGATTCCATCGTGTACAAGGGGAAGCCCCGCAGCCTGCCGAAGGACGATCACAAGGCGGACCATGTCTACTCCGTGCGCGAAATTCTGTCCCGCTCGTCAAATCGCGGGGCGGCGCAGCTGGCGATGCGCCTGGGCGATGAGAAATTCTACGAGTATATGAAGGCCTTCGGCTTCGGCGAGACCACGGGGTTCAACATCGGCGGCGAAGTGCGCGGAGTCGTGCATGAGCCGAAGGATTGGAGCGGGTCGGACATCACCCGCATGCCGATGGGGCATTCCGTGAGCGGCACGCCCCTGCAGATTCACTATGCCATGGGCACGATCGCGAGCGGCGGCGAGCTGTTGCGCCCGCAGGTGATCCGCGAGATCCGCGATTCCGGCAACGAGGTGGTGTTCCGCTACGAAGGAGTCGTGGCGAGACGGGTGATCGCCAAGCGCACGGCCGAGCAGATGGCCGGCATGCTCAAATGGACCACGATCAAGGGAGAGGGAACGGCGCCCGAGGCGGGCATCCCCGGCTTCGAGGTTGCCGGAAAGACGGGCACCACGCAGAAGATCAAGAACGGCAAGTATTCGAACCGCCAGCACGTCGCTTCCTTCGTGGGCTTTTTCCCCGCGAGCCGGCCCGAGATCGTCATTTCGGTGATCGTCGACGAGGCCACGACCAACCTTCCCCTCGGCGTGGCCTACGGCAACAAGGTCGCAGCCCCCTCCTTCAAGCACATCGGCGAAAAGCTGATCCAGTATCTCAACATCAAGCCCGTCGTCGAGACGCCGCGCTCCGCGATCCTTGCGATGGAAGGAGGACGGCGATGATCGGGTATCTCACGGCAGACTACACACTCATTCACGCCTTCCGGGCGCTGCCGCAGAACGGCGCGCGCAAGGACGGCACGCTCAGCAAACGGATTTTCAAAATGGCCCCCAAGCTCTCCGACATTTTCATGGACGGCGAGGCTATCGCCGTGCGCGGCGACCTCGACCGGCCCATTTCGGGCCTCGCGATGGACAGCCGCCGCGTCGTCCCGGGCAACGTCTTCTTCGCGCTGCCCGGCCTGCGTTCCGACGGCTCCTCCTACATCGACGAGGCGATCGGCCGCGGCGCGGTCGCCGTGGTGACGATCCGGCTGCCCCTGGTTTCGCATTCCAAGGTGACTTTCATCCAGGTGGCCGATCCCCGTGCCATGCTTGCCCGCGCGGCCCAGCGCTATTTCAAGTTTCCGGACCGCGACATGCAGGTGGTCGGGGTGACCGGAACGAACGGCAAGACGACCGTCACCTACCTTCTCAAGCATCTCCTCAACGGCTCCGAGAAAGTGGGGATGCTGGGGACGATCAGCTACGATCTGGGCGTCCGCTCGGTGCCTTCGTTCAAGACGACGCCCGAGTCGCTGGACATCTACGGGATGATGGCCCAGATGCGGGACGCGGGCTGCCGCAGCGCGGTGATGGAGGTGAGCTCCCACGGCATCGACCAGAATCGCATGCTCGGGATGCAGTTCAGCGTGGCGGTGTTCACGAATCTCACGCGCGACCACCTGGACTATCACAAGACGCTCGATTCCTATTTCGAAGTGAAGACGCGCCTGTTCACCGGCGGCGTCGGGCGCGTTCCACCGATCGCGGTCGTCAATCTCGACGATCCGCATGGCGAGAAGCTCGTGGCGAGACTCGAGGCGGAGCATCCCGGCGTGCGCGTGGTCACCTACGGGGAAAATTCGAAGGCGACGGTGCGCGCCGAGCAGGTGTCCCTCGGATTCAAGGAAACGAGCTTCCTTCTCGCCTGGCCCGACGGTTCCGTGGCCGTGGACTCTCCGCTCATCGGGCGCTATAACGTGAGCAATCTTCTTGCGGCGATCGCCACGGCCTGGGTTCTCGGGCGCGATCCCGTCGCCATCGTTTCCAAGCTCGGCGCCTTCAAGGGCGTTCCTGGGCGCATGGACCGCATCGAGGCGGGACAATCCTTCAACGTGCTCGTGGATTACGCCCATACAGACGACGCGTTGCGCAATGTGCTCGGGATGCTGCGTTCGATCACGCCGGGCCGCCTTCTGGTGGTCTTCGGCTGCGGCGGAAATCGCGACCGCACCAAGCGCCCGCTTATGGTGAATGCCGTGCAGTCCGTCGCGGACCATGCCTTTGCGACGGCCGACAATCCCCGCAGCGAAGGGCTTCCACGGATCTTCGAGGACATGCGGCAGGGCGTTTTCGCTCCCGGAAAGATCACCTGGATCGACGATCGCCGCCGGGCCATCAGCCTGGCCCTCGACATGGCCAAGCCCGGAGACTGCCTGCTCATCGCGGGCAAGGGGCATGAGAGCTACCAGGAGTTTGGCGACACGGTCATTCCCTTCGACGACCGGCAGGTCGTGCGGGAACTGATCGGCATCAAGTCCCTGAAGGAGGCGCGCGGTTAAGCGGCCACGTGAGCCGTGCAATCGCAATGCACCGATCATGCATCTTTTCGCTCCAGAGCTTCTCGCCGCATGGACTGGCGGCCGCTGGTCGAAACTGCCCGGCTGTGCGATCAGCGGGTTTGCCACCGACACCCGACAGCTCGCTCCGGGCCAGGCTTTCGTGGCCCTGCGGACGGAGAAGAGGGACGGACACGAATTTCTAGCGGCCGCAGAGGCCGCCGGCGCGAGTGCGGCGATCGTATTGCGGCACGATCCCGCACTCGCGCTACCCCAATTGATCGTGGGCGATCCGCTTGCGGCGTTTCAACGGATCGCGCGCGAACACAGGCATCGGTTTGGAGGCCGGGTGATCGGCATCTCGGGAAGCTGCGGAAAGACTTCCACGAAGGACCTCATCGCGTTGCTGCTCGGCGGGGAGCAGGGCGGAGCGATGGCGACGGAGGGGAATCTGAACAACCAGCTTGGCGTGCCGCTCACGCTCACCCGCATCGATCCGGAGTCCCATCGCTTCGCCGTGATCGAGGCGGGCATCAGCGCTCCCGGCGAGATGGATGCTCTGGCGCGGATGATCGAGCCCGATCTTGCGCTGATCACGCTTGTGGGGCCGGCCCATCTCATGGAACTGGGTGGTCTCGAAGGAGTGGCCCGCGAGAAATCCAGGCTGGCGGCTGCGACGAGGGCGGCGGGTCTGGCGATTTTTCCGAGGCAGTGCGATGCCTTCTCCCCGTTCCGGGATCTTGCGGTGCGGCGCATGATCATCGAGCCCGCTGAAGTTCTCCGCCCCGCCGAGCCTCCGAAGGACACTGTCTATTTCACGGTCACACAACGCGGCGAGACCACCGCGATCGCCCTGGCCTATGGACGGCCGCCGCCGCTGGTGTTCACTATGAAGCGCGTCTCCGAGGGCATGGCTCAGAATGCGGTGCTGGCGATCTGCGCGGCCCTC
>JBAZHQ010000183.1:0-8521 GCA_041652235.1 Opitutaceae bacterium
GTCGTTTTAGCGTCTTGCCCTCCCGCGCCACTGCCTTTGTATCGCCGCGCCGCAATGAAACCAGTCCCTCCCACAGGCACCCAGCTCTCCTTCCTTAGCGATTCCCGCCTGGGACGTTCCGCCTGCGTAAACGCCCGCATGGCCACCAACGTGTTGCAGCGCATGCTCGATCAATGCATGGCCGTTAGCATCCCCGGAGCGGCCTTTTTCAAGGCCGTTTTCCCCTCAGTCGTTCAGGCCGCGGAACACCAGCAGGGGCTGCCCGTGACCAAGACCACGCTGCGAGCCCATCTGGCAAACCCGGTCGCCGCTATCATGCTGCGCCCACCCTCGCGGGCCGAGGAGCTCGAGCAGATGGAGACGCTTCTGGGCTTCGTCCAGCACCGCCTCTCATCCGATACGGAAAAAGCCCGCCTGGAGCACGACCTGGAGACGCTGCTTGGCGCCAGCAACCCGGAGCTTCTGATCACTCAGGACGGTATTCCTTCCCAGCTTTACGGTGTGGATCGCTCAGAGGCTTCCCAGCTCTTCACACCCCTGCTTACAGGCCAGCCAGCCGAAACCGCCGAGGCGCTGGTGGAGGCCTATGTGCTGCTGCGCTCGAACCAGGCCGACGTGCAATCGGGCATAGCCAAGCTTTTCTGGAGGCAGGATGCCGGCCCCACCTCCGCCGCTCACTATATCGAGGGCTGCGCCGACGGCCAGACCCGCGCCTACTTCCGCGCCCTTCTGAGCCAGCCCGAGGAACGCCAGTTGCAGCTTTTCTCCACGATCAACCTGGAGACCTTCTACGCGACACTCGGCAGCATAGGCGCTCGGAATTGAGGCGCGCGGAAGACAGCGGCATCCTGCCCAGCCTCGTAATGCCCTACTCAGCCTCGTAGAGCTCGATGAGCGCCAAGCCCTCGGGAGCGTCGGCCGAGCCCTCGAGTTTCACCGTATAGGCGCCCGGCGCCAGACGCACGAGCATAGCCGCATCCTTGCTGCCGGCCAGCAGCGGCGAGAGTCCGATGCGATTGGTGTGGAAGAGAAGTTCCGGAATATCCGGCGAACTTTCGTAATCGTCGTTCGTGGCGATAACCGTAGAGCCGGAATACAGGGTGATCTTCGGATCGGAAACCGCTGCGGGCAGGGTGCTTTTCATGGTGGGCCCGACTCCGCGAATGATCGAAGTTTTGAACTGCGTGCCCGAAATGACGAAGCCCGGGATCAGGACCTTGGCGCCCGTGCCGACCTGGGCGCGAAAGGCCAGCGCCATCATGTGGCGGGAAGCGGCGTCCTGCGGTTTCGCGTCGTAAACTTCCACGAGGCAGAGTCCCGTGCCGGAATCGGCCCCTCCGGTGACGACCGTGTAGTTGCCGGGATCGAGCGAGGCGAGCAGGAGCGAATCGGACGTGCCGTCGGGCAGAGGGGTGAGCCCCACGTTCTGTTGCGCAAGGCGGAGTCCCGGCAGGTCGGTGTTCTGCTCCCAATTGTCGTTCGAAGCGATAACCGTGCTACCCTGGTAGAGCGCGATCTTGGGATCGGTGAGCGTTCCCGTGACATTGCTGGCGGCCAGCGTCGGGCCGAGAGCGCAGAGGACGGGGATTTGATTGGTCTGCTGTCGTTGGTGACATTGCTGGCGGCCAGCGTCGGGCCGAGAGCGCGGACGATCACATCGGCCTTGCCGCTGCCCTGGATGATGATGCCGGGTATGAGTTGCGCATCGCCTGTCCCCGCCATGGCGCGAGCGGCGAGCGCCACAAGCCGCGAAGGGTTGGGATTCACGCGCGGCGGCAGAAAACTTGAGAGCAGATGAATATAGGCGGCCTGATAATAGATGGCGGGTTCTGTGACCTCCCAGGAGTTTTCCGGCCAGGAGGTGTTCCAATCCTTGTACGATTTCTGCGCGGGCTGATCCATCGGAGGCGAGAGCCGCGGGCCGGTGTAGGAGGCATCGGGTTGGTAATAGATGTCCGGGCCGCCCGTGAGATAACCCGGGGGCGGTCCCTTGGGCGACGTAACGGTGCTGTCCCAGTCGGTGCCATGGCCGAACCAGGTGTGGTAGAACTGCGTGACGCTGCGCTCCGCGCCGAAAGCGCTCATGTTGGAGAGGTACGTAATGCCGTTGGGATTCACGCCATGCATGTAGTGCAGGAAGCCGGCGGCTGCTTCGCGGTAATTGTCGGCGTTGGCGGTATCCAGTCCGTACTTGAGCATCGCGGCGAACATGCCGCCTTTCCCCGATTTTGTGCTGTTAGATCCCCAGGTGTAATCGCCCGAGCCAAGCCAGGCCCGGTAGGCATCCCGTCCGCTCGAGAATGCCGGAAGGAAATCGTCTGTGGTGCGAATGAGCGCGGCATAGGTGCTCGAGATGTCGTCCTTCACGCTCTGCGTGCCGCCCGGAATGCGCAGGTAATAGAGGATCGCCTGATGAATGCCCGCATCGTACGGGGAAATGTAATACGCGGTGTCGAACATCGAGGCCTGGCGGTAGTTCTCGTCGAAGAAATCGCGGTAAGCCGTATCTCCGGTAAGCGCGTACAGCTTGCAGGCGGCGCGCACTCGGGAGACGAGCCGGTCCATGGCGTCGGTCTCGACCTCGGGATCGGCGCTGGTGAAAACGACATTGTTGAAAAGCACCGCGGGGTTGGCCTCCGCCCAGGTCCAGGCCTTCTTCGCCGCCGCCTCGAGAATCGCTGCATACTCGTTGGTATCGGTGCGATCGAGGGAGCGGAAAACGATGGCTGCGTGCGCAAACGCATCGGCCCCCGTGCGCGTGGCCGAGGAACTGGCCGCGCCGTAGAAACGGGCCGCCGTGGTGGCGCTCGGCGGGCTAACGCCGGAGTTCGTGCCGACTTTGCTAAGCAGGGAGCCATTGGGAAGCTGCATGCGGAGAAGCCAGTCGAGCTCCCACTTCACCTCGTCGAGAATGTCCGGAATGCCGTTGCCGGACTCGGGAATGCCATGGTCGTCGCCCCAGGCGGTGGGATTGTCCTCGTAGGCGAGCAGGAGATCCTGAAGCGTGCCGCGGGCAAAGGTGACGTACTTGTTGTAGTCGCCCGCGTCGAACCAGCCGCCCGAGACATCGCGTTCGGTAGTGGCGTCGTCGAGGGCCGTGTAGAGCCGGGCTGTCTTGTCCTGCATGAAGGCCGCGGAGTCCGACCACTTGGCATTCACGTAGGGCATTTTCTTTTCCTGGGCGCAACGCTGGTAAAAGAACATGCGCACGGCCTGCACGGCGACGCGGCGATACACGTCGTCCGCGATCTCGATGCAGTCCGATCCCATGCCGGCCGACGGCGAGTAGAGATAGAACAAGCCCGGCTCATTAACGGAGCTGAAATCGAACCACCAGCACTTGTCGCCGCTCTGATCCTGCGTGGCGCCATTGCTCCATGCCGTGGGAGCGCCTGAGAACACCACGCTGTCGTTTCCCCAGCGGCGCACCTCGATCGTCGAACCGGGGTTGAAGGACTGGGCGGCATTGTACCCGGTCTGCGGGTCCGCAATCACCGCGACCTTCGGAGCTCCAACACGGTATCCGAACTGGTCGAGATGGATATGCTGAGTCGAGTTCGCAGGCGCGGCGCACCCGGTCAGGCATGTAAAGAATACGCAGAGGACAGCGGTGAACTTCAGAGGGTAGGAAGGCATAGTCCGGTGGGGAGGAATCAAATGAATCAGCATCCACGATAGAAGCAATTCCTCACGCCAGAACACGCCGCGCCGCAGCAAAAAAGCCTAAAAAAGTGATCTTTCCATGCGGAGAAAGACACCGATCAGGGTTCTCGCACGAAGACGCAAAGGCGCGAAGGGAATGCATTTCTCAACACGGAGGGCACAGAGAACACGGAGAAAGACATGCGAGATTTCATGTGAGTACCTCACATGAAATCTCGCGGGCTTCGCTGGAGGGGGACTTTAAGAGCGTAAGTGGTGTAAGTGCCTAATGTGTTTTTTTAGGCTGATAGCCAACCGCCTATCCCCGACTTCCGATCCCTCGGCTCGCCTCCATCAAGTGCGGCAGAGATGGGGACGAAGTCCACAGCTCTGACGCCCTCTCGGGATTGTGGGTTGGAACTCTGTGTTCTCCGTGAACTCCGTGTTAGAAAAGGATCGTAAGTCCGTCCTTAGCGTCTTCGTGACTTCGTGTGAGACAGGATCGAAGTGCAGGACGCCTATTCTCTCGCTTCTTGCCTGCCCTGCTGTGCCCGCCGTAGCCATGCGAAGGTGGGGAGCCTGTCGAACGGGCTCCTCGCTTCTATCTTCTTTGTCTTTGATGCATCCCGTCGGTTCCACTTCCAAGATTGCCGCAAAGCAACTTTGCGGCCTTTTTCAGCCTGCATGCTTATCCTTGTAGCCGTCCTGATGCTTGCCCGCCTGGCGGGTGAACTCTTCCTAGCTGAGTTGAACCGCCGCGAAGTGCGCCGCTTCGCCACACAGCCCCCGCCTGCGGTTGCCGCCATGATAGACGGCCCCACCTATGAGAAATCGGTGGCGTACACCCGGGCGAAACTGCGCTTCGGCATGATCGTCGAGGTCTTCGATGCGGCGGTGCTCGCAGCCGTCGTTTTCGGGGGATTGCTGCCCTGGCTTCAATCCTTCTTCGCCCCTCTGTCCCAATCCGGCGTGTGGGGCGATGCGCTGTTTCTCCTGGCAACCGGCATCGCCTTGGGAATCCCCTCGCTACCCTTCGATTGGTACGAGCAATTCCACCTGGAACAGCGTTTCGGTTTCAACAAGAGCACGGTCGGCCTCTGGATCGCCGATAAATTTAAGGGGCTGCTCCTCGGCCTGCTCATCGGCTTCCCCATTCTCTGGGCGCTGCTCTCCCTTGTCCGCTGGGTGGGGGATGCGTGGTGGATCTGGGGCTTCGCGCTTTTATTCGCCATCCAGCTCGTACTGATGGTCCTCTATCCGAAGCTCATACTGCCCCTGTTCAACAAGCTCTCGCCCCTTGGCGAAGGCGATCTTCACACGCGCCTTCTCGCCCTGGCGGATCGCACCGGGTTCAAGGCCCGCACGATCGAGGTGATGGACGGCTCAAAGCGCTCGGGTCACTCCAACGCATTTTTCACGGGCTTCGGGCGTTTTCGCCGCATCGTTCTTTTCGACACGCTCATGCAACAGCTCGACCCCGAGGAGATCGAGGCGGTGCTCGCCCACGAGATCGGCCATTATCGCAGGGGCCACATTCCCAAGATGCTCGCGGTGGCCGCGCTGCTCCAGTTCGCCTCCTTCGCCGCGATCGCCTGGCTCGCGAAAAGCCCCTGGTTCAATCCGAGCTTCGGTTTCGCCGCAGGCGACCTTGCTCCCGCATTCCTGCTCTTCGCCCTTCTCAGCGGCCTGGTGACCTTCTGGTTCTCACCCATCGGGAATTACTTCTCGCGCAAACACGAGTACGAGGCGGACGCCTTCGCCAAGGAGGCGATGGGATCGGAGTCTCCCCTCGTCTCAGCCTTGCGCAAGCTCGCCCAGACGAACCTCAGCAACCTCACGCCCCATCCCCTCTACAGCGGTTTTCATTATTCCCACCCCACCCTGGTGGAGCGCGAACGCGCCCTGGGCGGCGGAACGTGAATCGATAAGGAAACGGTAAAAATCCAGACGGAGCCCCAGCCTCATTGCCATCGGACGCGACGCTCCGCAAATTGATGCCTCGGCCATGCTGCTTCAAGTTCTCCTCGATCTCGCGATCTTCTGCGCCCTGATTCCCGGCCTGGGTCTCTTTATCGATCGACGCATCCGGGATTGGGAGCCTCTTGAGCGGCTTTGCGCCGTCGCAGGGCTATCGTTCGCACTGGCGGGAGCCTTTGCTTTTTTGATCTACCTGACCCATCTGCCCCGCCAATGCTTCCTGCTCTTGCCTGCTGTGGGGCTTGCCCAGGTCTTTAATCAATGGCGCAAGCAGGGCGGGACGTCTCTTCTCTCCAAGCCCGAGGTGCGCGAAGCGGGCCTCGCATGGATTATCCTGGTTTGCTGGTGCCTCGGACTCCTATCACTTGTAGTCAATTACTCGGGAGGAGGCTGGGCCGGCGACTGGATCGAGCACTATCACCGCACACGATTCTTTCTCGATCACCTGCCTCTCAACACCCTGTTCCTGGATACCTATGCCGTAACCGCCCGGCCTCCGCTCGCCAATCTGGCGACGGGAGCCTGCCTTGGGATCTCGGGTGTCTCCTTTGCGAACTATCAGGTCTTCACCACCTTGTTTGCATCGCTGGCCTTTCTGCCTGCGCTGCTCCTGGCAACCCGATTTGCGAAGACCCGCTCCGCAGCCTTGCCCGCTATCCTGGTCCTGCTCTGCATGGTCAGCCCGTTTTTTATCCAGAACGCCACCTTCGCATGGACCAAGCTTCCCGCCGCTTTCTTCATTTTAAGCGGACTGGCATTCCTTCACCGCAGCCTTAATCCCGGGAGCGATAGGGCTCGAGCAAGAACCGGCTGGACGCTGCTCGCGCTGGGCATGCTCGTTCATTACTCCGCAGGACCATGGATCATGGGAGCCATCGCGGGTGTCGCCGCAGCGCGCTTCTTTGAGCTTCGCAAGGCGTCTTTCTGGCGCGAACAGATGATATCCGCCGCCTTTAGCCTGCTTGTTCTGTCACCCTGGCTGTTGTGGGCGCTTGTGAATTTCGGGACAAAAACGTCCTTTTCTAGCAACTCCTCCTTGAGGGCGTTCAACCGGAACTGCCTCGGGGAGCAACTGGCCATCGTCGGTAACAATTTCTTCGATACGATCGTCCCCTTCTTCTGCCGCGCCTACGAAGGGTCGGTCATCGCTCAGGCGTCCGGCGCGGGGGCGTTGCGGGATTTCTTTTTCAGCCTCTACCAGGTAAATCTCCTTTTCATCTTCGGTTCCGCCGGCGGCGCCGCATGCGCGTGGATCGTACTCCGCAGATGGAGGTCCATCGGCGGCTCCCGAGGCCGGTTCTGGCCGGTCGTCGCGATTACGGCGATTGCGGCCGGCATCGTCTCATGCAGTTTTCCCGACTCCTACGGCCTTGCCCATATCTGCCTTCAGTCATTGGCGCTTCTCGGGCTGGCCCTCCTGGCCGCCGAATGGGACTCCATTCGGGGATGCTGGCGCACCCTCGTGTGTTCCCTGATCGCGGCGGACTTTGTTCTGGGCATATGCCTGCATTTCGGGCTGCAGTCCTTCATTATCAACCGGTGGCTGGAGCCCGGGTTGTCCAATCTTGAATACGCCTTCTCGATGGGCCTGGGGAGCCAGATCAATTATCCCTACAAGTTGAAGACCGGGGAGCCCTTCCTTGGGGACAATTCAACGGCCGATCACTGGGGCGTCGTCGTCGCGCTCGCGCTGCTGCTATGCATGACGCTTAGGTGGGCATGGCTGAGGTCGAAGCCGGCGATCGTTTCGGATGCCACGGACCGGCTCGCGGCGAACGAGCCCTCCTCAACCTGGAACTTCATGGGCTGGCGGATCTCCGTCCGCGCCATCCTGGCTCTCGCCTCCATCATCGCCGTGGCATCGGCCTCCTGGATGCTGAATTCCACCTTCATGACGTATGACGATGAGGGATACGTGCTGTTCTCCCTCAAGAATTTCTCGGAGCATGGCGGGCTCTATGAGAAGGTCTTCAGCCAGTATGGCCCGTTCTATTTCCTCCTGAATCACGCGCTTCATCTTTGCGGCCTTGAGTTCAGCAACGGCACCGCGCGTTTTCTGAACCTGATCTACTGGACAGGCTGCGCGTTTTTCGGCGCCGCGGCGGTTTGGCGACTCTCGAGAAAGAATCTGGCGGCGACGGTGTTCACGCTTTGCAGCACGATCTTTTACCTCTGGCCGATGATCAGCGAGCCCTCCCATCCCGGGGCTTTCATCGCCTTCACCGTGGCCGGCCTTGCCTGGCTGGGCTGCAGATGCCAGGCGCATCCGGCCTTTCTTGCGGCTGCGGCCGGCATTGCGGGTGCCGTCCTGCTTCTCACCAAGATCAATGTGGGCATCTTTCTACTGGCCGGTGCGGGCGCCTGGATGGTGTTGCATTCGGATGCCTCCAGGCGCTGGCCGTTGCTACGCTGGAGCGTGATGGCGCTGTTTCTGGCGATTCCCTGGGTCCTCATGCGCACGCTCCTGCATGAGTCCTGGGTTCTCACCTTTGCCTGGGTGGTCACGATGGGCGGCGCAGGCGTTTTCGTTGCATGTAGTGTCGGGGGGAAAGCCGTCTGCCCGCCGAAAGCCCTCCTCTGGATGGGCGTCTCCTTCGCCGCGACTGCATCCATAACGCTGTTGCTGGTTCATCTGAGGCACACCTCATGGAGCGCCTTGCTCGATGGGATGATTCTGGCCCCGCTTCAAATGCCGTCCCTGTACACAAGCCCCGTGAAATGGCGGGTCGGCACGAGCGCCCTCGCCGCTCTATCCCTGATCCTGGCCGTGATCGCCGCGCGCAGTCCGTCCGGGAGCCGCGCCGCTCTCGTCCTTCCGCTGCGGCTGCTGGCGGCCTGCGTTTTCATCCTTTGTTGGTGCGAAATCATTCCGGTGAATATTCACGCCCTTGTGATGTCGTAC
>JBAZHQ010000184.1:0-8486 GCA_041652235.1 Opitutaceae bacterium
GGCCTGCTTGAGGGGAAGATGTCCCGGGGCCTTGCCTCCGGAGGTCTTCAACGCGCTGCCGCGCGGGCGGATTTTTGAGAAGTTGAACTCGACCTTGTAGCTATTGACGTAGCTCTTGAACAATTCAGTGAGGGCGTTGGACCAGCCTTCGATCGTATCTGGAATCTCGAAGTGCCTGACCTGGAGATCGAGCTCGCGACCGCGCACGGGCAGGGTGGGAAGGCGGCCGACATGCTGCTTCTGTACTGAGAAGCCGCAGCCTGTGCCGGAGAGAAGCAGATAATAATACTCGCCGAAGAATTCGACGCGGTCGGCTGCGCTATAGGAGCAGTTGAACATGCGTGAATTGTTCTTAAGGATGGCAATTCCTCCGAACTGGAGGGAGCGCATCGAAGGCAGCACCTTGCGGGCGCGCACGGCGTCGAAGGAACGGTTGATGAGATTTTCGAGCGACTGGCCGAGGAGGCTTTGTTCAACCCTGTGGAGGTCGCCTTCGGAGATCAGCGAGGCAAGATCGGGAGGAAGCACGCTGGGCGAGCGGCGATCGATTTTATCCGCAAATTGATCGCGGTGCATCTGCGCGACGCGGGCAACGGCTTCGCCGTAAGTTTCGCGGCGTCCGAGTTCGGCACGGTAACGGGCGTATTTGGAAACGGCGATGTAGTCGGCAAGGCCATTGTCCTCATATTTGTTGAGGCGCCGCTCGGCCTGGCGCTGGCGATAGATGATGTAGTTGCGGGCAACCTCCCATTCCCCTTCGGCGGCGATGGCTTTTTCGACGATATCCTGGATCTGTTCGATTGAGGGGAAGCGGTTGGAGCGATAGATCAGTTCGATCATCTGCTTGGCGCGCTCGGTAATTGCCATGGCCTTCAGGAAGGTGCCGCCATCCACGCCGTAGCGCTGGGCGATGTCGTCACGATGGGGGTTAGGGCCTCCGTTGGTCGATACATCGAAATAGGCCAGGGCGATGGCGCGGGTGATCTTGGCCGCATCCCATGAAACGAGGCGGCCATCACGCTTGACGACGAGACGCTCACGGGGAGCGGAAGGAGGAGCAAACCGACGCAAGAGCGCCGACGCAGGAGAGGCGTTCATTTTCAGACGGAAATAGGTGTGTGTTGTGGCTGATCGGGGGATTGCCCACTTGGCTAAACCAATAGAGCGAAAGACATGTAACAAAGGACCATTTTTTCGAAGAAGACCACTATTAGTTGTGGTATGGGCAGCAATTGACCCCAATTAGTAGTGTCTCTGTTTTTCGAACAAAAAACGATTATAGAAGGATAGGATGCTCTCTGGCTAAGCTGTTAAGGGTGTGTAAGGACTGCTAATCTTGTGTTTGAAACAGGAGAAAGAGAGCAGTTTAAAAAGCGGGAAAGGCAAGCGGGAGTTTGTCACAATTTACTCCCAGGAACGTGCGAATAACTCGTCATTTAATGTAACGTTGAAAGTGGGTTAGTGACCTGAGCTTCGCCCGCAGAAATGCCGCAACACGCGTTGTTTTGTTTCGACGGGGGCGCTGGGTTCGAGCATAAGTTCCTCAGCCACCTCAATCAGCGCATCTATGCGCCTCGCTACCATTCTTCCCCGTGCGAGTCATGCCCATGTGCCCGTTGCCTCAGCGCCTGACGGCACCTGGATCGAATTGGCAGCGATTACCGCCAGAAAAGTGGCTCGTCTTGAGGATGCCTTGCCGTGGGTGATGGGGCATGTATCTCATTTGAACGAGAGGGCGGCGTCATGGAAGGGCCCGCGATATAGAGGAAGCGAATTCGATTTTCTCCCTCCCGTTGTGCGTCCTGCGGCATTTAGGGAATTTGACGCTTTCGAAATGCATGTGAAAAGCACGCGCCAGAAGCAGGGATTGGAAATGCCCTCCGCGTGGTATGAGGCGCCTGTGTTTCATTTCGCAAACCGCCTGGCGCTGATAGGGCAGGGGGCCGCCGTGTGCGCTCCCACGGATTCGCACGAGCTGGATTTCGGCCTTGCACTCGGAGTGTTTATTGGGCGGAGAGGCAGGGACATCGCTCCAGAGAAAGCATGGGATCACGTCGCGGGATTCACCATCGTGAATGATTTGTCTGCGCGGGATCTTGAGCGTCGCGCGCTTCCTGCAGGGATGGGACCTTCAAAGGGCAAGGATTTTGCCACGGCTGTGGGCCCCTGGCTCGTACCCCTGTCGGAAATGGAGGATCGCATTGAGGGGGAAAAGCTCTCCTTGAACATGAATGCCAAGGTGAATGGAAAGCTGGTGGCGAGCAGCAACACGGGCACGCTGTATCACTCTATTCCCCGGCTTGTCGCCCATGCGTCTCGCGATGCCGAGCTTTTCCCCGGCGACCTGCTCAGCACGGGCGCCGCAGGCGGGGTGTGTTTTTGGGATCTCGGCATCAAGGGCTCAAGCGGCTGGCTTGAGCCTGGCGACTGCGTCGAGCTGGAGATCGAGCGTATCGGGACTCTGGAGACACGCATTATCGCCCGTCCGGCCTAGCCTGCGGCACTCTCCCCGGAGTCCGTCCATTTCGGGAACGATTCGTCCGGGGCTGGAGGCTTCCGGCACATTGAAGATGCGGGTGTGCTCATTTTTTATCTCCGGAGGAACCGATTCCTTTCCATCGGCAAGGCCTTTACCCTGTGCCCTTCGGGTTGAGCCTAACCCGTTTCGTGTCGATTATATACAGCCTTTAGGTTCGTCATGCGACCATGACATATTACCACGGGTCGGCGCGGCATGTTTATACGGATAAAGACGAAATCAAAAAGATATAAGAATCTTGCTACCAAGGCATAGTGGAATGTAGTTAACCGACAGGAAATTTTTTTGAGCATTTCCAAGGCCCACGCATCTATCCTGGTGTAGTCAGTATAGTCCGAAAGGACTGCTACGTTTGTAGTTCTTACGGTTTGCTTGGTGTTAGGTCACACGAGCCGCCCCTTGAAGGGGCGGCTCTTGTGTTATATGCACCTGGCAGGGCTTGCTTCCCCCGCCTGATGCACCACCGGTCAGTTAAATGCGGTTATCAGGCGCTCGATCTCCGCGCGTTTCGACTGGAGCTCGGCAAGCTGCTGCTTTGCCCCGTCGATGACGGCGGGGGGGGCTTTGCCGACAAAGGTCGGGTTGGTGAGGCGAGCCTCGGTGCCGGCAATATGCTGCCTGAGCTTCTCAAGCTCCTTGCCCAGGCGAAGTTTCTCGGCGCCCGCATCGACGTTGCCTGCCAGATTGAGGTAGAGCGTGCCGAGCGGTGTGACGATGACGGGAGCTCCCTCGACGGTCTCGCGGCGTTCGATGCCGGCGGCGCCGCACATGCGGGTGAGTTTCGCCAGGTTGGCGTGGATGACGGTCCAATCGGGGTCGTTGGCGGTAATGAGGAAGCTGCAATCACGGCGGCTGGCCTGGTTGTGCTCCGCCTTGAGCGCGCGGGCTTGAGAAACGAACTGCTTGAGCTTCTCGACGGAATCTGCGGCGGCGCGGTCAACGGCCAGGTTGTGCCTCTTGAGGGCGGCGACGAGCTCGGCGGCGGTCTCAAGGCGAACGTCGCGCATGAGAAAGACCGGCTGTGTGGACGGCGCGGCGCAGCCGAGCTGAGCCCAGAGCTCCTCCGTGATGAAGGGCGTGAAAGGATGGAGCAGCAGGAGCGTCTGTCGCAGAATGAGATCCTGTAGCGCAAGACAGTTTTCCTTGGTGAAGGGGTCTTGTAACTTGGATTTGGATACTTCGACATACCAGTCGCAGAAATCGCCCCAGAAAAAGCCGTAGAGGGCCTGCACTGCCGTGCTGAACTCGAAGTCGCGGAAGCATCGCTCAAGCTCCGTCGTGACGGCCACGAGGCGCTGCAGGATGCCGTGGTCGTCGGCGTCGAACTTTTTGAGATCGAGGCGGGCGAGGATGGCGTCGAGGGAGGAATTGTCGCCGGCGGGGCCGCTCATCTGGCGGAATCGCGAGGCGTTCCAGAGCTTGTTGCAGAAGTTCTTTCCGCCTTCGATGCGATCTTCCTGGAAGCGGATGTCCTGGCCCTGGGGCGCCGTCGAAATGATGCCGAAGCGCAGGCCGTCCGCGCCATACTTGTCGATCAGGTCGAGCGGATCGGGAGAATTGCCGAGGGATTTCGACATCTTGCGGCCCTGCTGGTCGCGGATGATGCCTGTGAAGTAAACGTTCTTGAATGGAATCCGGGCGGCGAGCTCCTCGCGGCTTAGCTTCGATACCGGAGCCTTGGGTTTTGAGCCGCCGTCGCAGAGGGCGTTCTGCTCGGAGCCCATGAACTCGAGGCCTGCCATGATCATGCGGGCGACCCAGAAGAAGATGATATCCGGACCGGTGACGAGCGTGCTCGTGGGGTAGAAGGTGGAGAGGCCTGCGGCTTTCATCTTGTCCGCCTCGGGCCATCCCATGATGGCGAAGGGCCAGAGCCAGGACGAAGCCCAGGTGTCGAGGACATCCTCCTCTTGTTCCCAGTTCTGCGGATCGGCGGGTCCTTCAAGGGAGACGCGCACTTTCGACGGATCGCGCAGGTCCGCCTCTGTCAGGTTTTCACGATCGATGCCCTTGCGATACCAGACGGGGATGCGATGGCCCCACCAGAGCTGGCGGCTGATGCACCAGTCCTGGATGTTTTCGAGCCAGTGCAGGTAGACCTTCGACCAGCGCTCGGGGTGAAACTTGATATGACCGTCGCGCACCGCGGCCTTGGCCTCCTCGACGCGGGGGTAGCGCAGCCACCATTGCCAGGTGAGCCGGGGCTCGATCGGCACGTCGGCGCGTTCGGAATAGCCCACATTGTTTGAATAGGCCTCCTCGCCGAGGAGGGCTCCGCCGGCCTTGAGGAGTTCTGCCGCCTTCTTGCGGCCGGCGAAACGTTCCAGGCCTGCAAATTCAGGTCCGGCGAACTCGTTGAGCGTGCCGTCGGCGTGGAGTACATCGATGGGTTCGAGGCGGTGCCGCAGACCGATCTCGAAATCGACCTTGTCATGCGCCGGCGTGATCTTCAATGCGCCGGAGCCGAATTCGCGATCGACGGCCTTGTCGGCGACAATCGGAATCTGGGCGCGGTTGAGAGGGCGCCAGACTTTCTTGCCTACGAGGTCTGCGTAGCGCGGATCCTCGGGGTGCACGGCTATGGCCACGTCGCCGGGAATGGTTTCCGGCCGGGTGGTCTTTACCTCGATGAAGCGTCCGGGCTGATCCACCAATTCGTAACGCACGTGGAAGAGCGTTCCGTTGGTGGGCTTCATGATCACTTCCTCGTCGGAGAGGGCGGTCAGCGAAACGGGGCACCAGTTGACCATGCGCTTGCCCCGGTAGATGTGTCCGCGGCGGAACAGCTCGACGAAGACCGTGAGAACAGCTTTCGAGTAGTGCTCATCCATGGTGAACTGGGTGCGGGACCAGTCGCATGAAGCCCCCAGGCGGCGCAGTTGCTCGAGGATGATATTTCCCTTTTCGTTGCGCCAAGCCCATACGCTCTTGAGGAATTTCTCGCGGCCCAGAACGCGGCGATTGAGCTTCTGCTTGCGCAAGGCGCGCTCGACGACGGTCTGTGTCGCTATGCCCGCATGGTCGGTGCCGGGAACCCAGAGCGCTGATTTGCCCTCGAGACGGGCGCGACGGATGAGAATATCCTGCAGAGTGTTGTTCAGCACGTGGCCCATGGTCAGCACACCTGTGACATTTGGGGGCGGAATGACGATGGAGTAGGGCTCGCGGTCGGTGGAGACGCGTCCTGCGAAACAGTCGTTCTCCATCCAGGAGGCGTACCAGTTTTTTTCCACTTCGCGCGGTTCGTAACTCTTGCTGATTTCGGCCATGGTGCTGAGAGTGTGTTGAACCGCTGAAGAAACGGGTCGCGATCCCGGGATGCAAGGGACTTTTAGTCTGGAGGCGGCGATTGAATGGCCGTTACCGATCTCCAACATCTGACTGTCCGATCGAGGCGGCTCCGCTGCGTTGCACCTTTGCATGGCAATTGCCTGCGCGAATTAAGTTTATGGCATCCATGAACGGCATTGCTTGGATTCGGCCCTGTTCCTGCTTTGCGCATTGCCGATTCCGACTTACTATTTCTTTTTATCCTGATGCCCGGACGCCTACACCAGCATGCTCGAGATCGCCTGAACTTCACAGGTGAAGTGCCGGTGATAAAGCGACTTGCAGCATGCAAGACCTTTCTGCGTCTCGAGAGCGCCATGATTCGCATGAGGCATGAGGCGGGGGCTCCGGGCCTTGAGGTTGCCGAGGCACGGTCGGCGATGATCGATGCGATGCTGATGCACCTTTTCGACTACGCCGTTCATTCTTATACCGCTGCGCATGGCGAGATGCCTTCTCCGGTGGCCCTGGTGGCCTTGGGCGGCTATGGCCGTGGGGAATTGTGTCCCTTAAGCGACGTGGACATCATGTTTCTTTATTCGGCGAAAGCGAAACCCGCCACGATGAAGCCGCTGCTGGAGCATCTCATCAACGAGATCCTGTATGTGCTTTGGGACTGCGGGTTGAAAGTCGGACACTCGACCCGCACCCTCGACGAGATCTTCGAGGAGGCACGCAAGGACATTCAAACCAAGACTTCGCTTCTGGAATCGCGTCTCGTTGCCGGGTCGCCGGTGCTTTACGACACTTTTGCGCAGGCATATCGCGCCTTTTCGATGTCCGAGAATCCGAAGGCCTATATTGCCGCGCGCATCGAAGATCAGGCGAAGCGGCGCGCGAAATACGGCGATACGCCATTCCTTCAGGAGCCCGACGTGAAAAATGGCGTGGGAGGGCTGCGCGATTTCCAAAATGCGCTCTGGATGGCCCGGGTGAAAATGGGGGTGGATAGTCTGGCAGAGTTGGTAGATCAAAAATATCTCCGGCGCAGCGAGCTGCAAAGTTTTCAGAGGGCCTATAATTTTCTTCTGCGCGTAAGGAATGAGCTGCATTACATGAGCAAGCGCTCGAACGATCTGCTTGATCTGGCCACGCAGCCGCAGCTTGCGGATAACCTGGGTTATCATCATGCCCAGATGATTGGCCGCGTGGAGAAGTTCATGCGGGATTACTACCGCGCAGCGGAGGCGATCTACCGGATTTCAAAAGTGATCGAGAACCGGCTCGCCCTGAGCATTGAGGAGGAGGGTTCGAAGATTTCGATCATGGATGCCATTCGGGCCGCCCGGAATTTTCGCCCCAAGCGAATCGATGGCTTTGTGCTCCGCAATCGCGAACTAGCCGCTGAGACGCCTGCTGTTTTCCGCGACGATCCGGTGCGCGTCATCCGCGTTTTCAGGCACTGCCAGCAACTGCAGACCGTGCCTGATTTTCACCTGCAATCGCTCATCCGCGAGTCGCTTCCCATGTTGACGCGCAAGGTTCTGCATTCGCAGGACGCCCAAGTGAGCTTTCGCGCCATCATGTCGGAGGCGGGAGCTGTTTATCCCGCCCTGAACCTCATGCATGAGCTTGGAGTCCTGGGTCGTTTCATTCCCGATTTCAACAAGCTGACGTGTCTCGTGCAGCACGAACTGTATCACCGCTACACGGCCGACGTGCATACGCTCAATGCCATCAAGCAGCTCGATCTGATCTTCACCGAAGCTGAGCCCATCGCGCTAAAGTATCGCGCGGTATTGCACGAGACAGAGGAACCGGAACTGCTTTACCTCACCCTTTTGCTGCACGACATTGGCAAGGCGGAGGGGATGTCGGGGCACTCGGAAAGCGGGGTGCGCATCGCGCTTCCGATCCTGGAGAGGCTTGGCGTGGCCCCCGACAAGCGGGAACTCGTTGCTTTTGTGATCAAGAATCACCTCGAGATGGCACGGTTCTGGCAGAAGAGGGATGTGGATGATCCCAAGACCGCAGAGGCCTTTGCCGAGCTGGCGGGCGACGCCGAACGCCTGCGGCACCTCTATGTCCACACTTTTTGTGATGCCCGAGGCACGGCATCCACTCTTTGGAACAGTTACAAGGATACGCTGCACACAAGGCTTTACCGGACCACGCTGGACCGCTTGCATCTGGGTGAAGCAGTACATGCCCGTTACCGGGCGCAAAAGGAAACGATGCAACAAGAGATCATCACCAAAAAAATCCCCGGCATCAATTCCGAGGAGATCACGGCGCATTTCAACCTGCTGCCCGAACGCTATTTCATCCACACCGAGCCGGATGAGATCGTCCTGCACATCCAGATGGTGAACCGTCTTTTTAAGACCATCACACAGACCGACTCCGTGGGCACGCTGAAACCCATGATCGACTGGCGGGACGATATAAACCGCTCCCTTACGATGGTGAATGTCGTCACCTGGGATCGCGCGGGACTTTTCTACAAGCTTGCAGGCGCCTTTAGCGTCGCCGGCTTGAGCATCCTCAGCGCGAAAATTCTTTCCCGCACCGACCATATTGCCATCGACACCTTCGCGGTTGTCGAGCCGGGACGCGGGGTGGTGCAAAGCGCCACGGCTCAGGAGACCTTTGCGAAAACCGTCGAGGCAGCCCTCGT
>JBAZHQ010000185.1:0-8473 GCA_041652235.1 Opitutaceae bacterium
CAGCGATGCGGTGCTCGGGCGCGAATACGGCTATTTCGTCGGCCACCACGGCTTCATTTGCTTCCTTCTGGTCCTTTCCCAGCACACGGAGTTCGACCCATTGATGGAAAAGGTCTATCTGGTCGGCGATTTTAACAGTTGGGAAAAAGCGGTGGGGCAGGCGGAGTGGGAAATGAACGTCGCCAGCATGGGAAAGGAACTCGTGCTCGTCTGGACCGGCCCGGCGGACCGCTTTCTCAATCCCCCCGGCCAGCGCTTCAAGTTTGTGACCGGGGAGCATCGCTGGCTCCCGATTCCCGGCACTTCGCCCAATGCGACGCGCGATGCGGACGGCAATCTGAATTTCGCCATCGATCCCGAGCGCACGGGCCACCACCTCTACTCGTTCACGCTCCCAGTCCCCATCGATCTGTCCCGCTCCTGGCGCGTCGAGTGGACCAAGCCGGGCGGGGAGGGCGCTCCGCTGCGCCCCGACGGTTATTTCTTCGATCTCAAGACCGATCTCGTGCTTGGCGCGATCGCGAAGCGCGACGAGACGATCTTCAGGCTCTTTGCCCCGCGCGCCTCGAAGGTGGAGCTCTGCTTGACCCCGAGCCTGGATGCAGTGGAACAACCTCATCGCTATTCCTTGATACGCCGGGCCGAGCCCATGGAGCGCTTGAAGGAAGCATTCGCCCCGATGCAGCCGGGGGACACAGCCGGCATCCGGCATGTGCCCGCACCCGGCAACTGGCAGGGCGTATGGGAGGTGACCTTGGATCAGAGTCTCAAGGGCTGGTACTATTGGTACCACGTGGAAGGACCGATCGACGCCTTTGGGTTCTTCTCGCGCACCCAGAAAATTCTAGACCCCTATGCCTTTGCCACCGTGGGGCGCGAGGGACCGGGCATCATCATGGATCGCAGCTCGCTCGGGAAAGCGAATCGTGCGGCTTTCAGGACTCCGGTTTGGCAGGATCTCGTCATTGGCGAGGCGCACATCAGGGATTTGCTGCGGAATGCGCCCATCGATCTGACGGCAGACGAGCGGCTCGGCTTCAAGGGACTGCAGAAGTATGTGGAGAGCCCGGATTTCTACCTTCGCCGTCTCGGGGTCAATTGCGTCGAGTTGCAGCCGATTCAGGAGAACGACTCTCAGACAAAGCAGGAATACCATTGGGGCTACATGCCAGTGAGTTGGTTCTCTCCGGCAAGCACCTATGCCAGCAATCCGGCGGACGGTTCCGCCGTATCCGAGTTCAGGGATTTGGTTGAGGCCTTCCACCTGCGGGGCATGGCGGTGATTCTCGATGTCGTGTACAACCATCAGGGCGTTCCGGCGCACCTGATGTTCATCGATAAGCAGTACTATTTTGCCACAGACCGCGACGGCAACCTTTCCAACTGGAGCGGCTGCGGAAACGACATCAGGGCGAGTTCCGCCATGGCGAAGCGTCTCATCATCGACAGTTGCATGCACATGATCGAGACCTTCGGCGTCGATGGGTTTCGCTTCGATCTGGCCGAGCTTCTTGGCGTCGATGTGATGCGGGACATCGAGCGGGCATTGAAGACGATCAAGCGTGACGTTATCCTCATCGCCGAACCCTGGAGTTTTCGCGGGCATATCGCCGGCGAGCTGGCGGATACGGGCTGGTCTTCCTGGAACGATGGCTATCGCGATTTCATGCGCGATTATATCCGGGGAGGAGGCAGCGCCTCCCAGCTTGAGTATTTCCTAAAGGGATCGCCCTGGTACTTTGCCCGATGGCCGGCACAGACCGTCAACTATACCGAATCCCACGATGATCGCACGTGGATCGACCGAATCACGGAAAACGGCAGCGGGAGCGGTTATGAGCCGACGGCGCTCGATCGTCGTCGCACGCATCTGATGATCGCCACCCTGTTTTCCACGCTGGGAATTCCCATGATCGCGGCGGGCCAGGATTCCCTTCGTTCCAAGCACGGGGTGAACAACACCTATCTGCGCGGCGATCTGAACGGTGTCGATTACCGGCGTATCCAGCGTTATTCGGGTACTCATGCCTATATGGCGGAGTGGATTGCCTTCCGGCTTGGCGCTCGCGGACGCCTGCTGCGCCAGTGGTCGCTTCCGAGCGAGGGATTTTTCCGGAGCTTCAGTCGGGAAGGCACCACTGCGTTGGCCCTCTTATACAACTCAGATAGTTCGCAGGGGCCGGAGCGGCTGCTCTTCGCCATCAATGCATCCGGAGCGGATGTCTCGCTGCCTTTTGATCCTGAGCTGGTCCCTCTTCCCTGGGTCCAAATAGCCGACCATGAACGCTTCTGCTCACATGGGCTTAAAGGCATCAGTATGCCTGTTGCGCAGACGCTTGAGCTTTGCGCATATTCCTGCGCGCTTTGGAGTGCTTAAATCGCCTGTCTGCGTCCCTGGAGCCGGGCGCGTGGAATGCCGTAAGTGCAACTCATGTATCAGAATACAGTGATGAGTAATTTTTTGCGCGCTGCGGAACAACAAATGAGGAATCTAAACCCTTGATTTTAACAGGACAGGACGGTTTGCTGCGCCTTTCGCGTTCAGACGCATTAATCCAGAAAAGCACATTAAACTACACTTAACACGGAGAGTAACATGGCAGTTAAAGTTGCAATCAATGGTTTTGGCCGCATCGGCCGCCTCGTCTTCCGCGCCCTCGTTGAGCAGGGCCTCCTTGGCACCACGTTTTCCGTGGTCGCCGTCGGCGATATCGTTCCCGCCGACAATCTCGCTTACCTGTTGAAGTACGATTCCACGCAGGGTCGTTTCAACGGTACTGTGGGCTCCAAGAAGTCCTCACCCGACAAAACCGAAGACGATGTCCTCGTCGTGAACGGCAAGGACATCCTTGTCGTGAGCGCGAAAACTCCCGCAGAGCTCCCCTGGGCCAAGCTGGGCGTTCAGATCGTCATCGAGTCGACCGGCCTCTTCACCGCTGCCGAGAAGGCCGTGGGCCACATCACTGCCGGCGCCAGGAAGGTGATCATCTCCGCTCCCGCCAAGGGTGAGGACATCACCGTCGTCATGGGCGTTAATGACGGCAAGTATGATGCCAAAGCGCACAACATCATTTCCAACGCTTCCTGCACGACCAATTGCTTGGCGCCGATCGTCCACGTCCTTCTCAAGGAAGGTTTTGGCGTCGCCGAAGGTCTGATGACCACCGTGCATGCTTATACCGCGACCCAGAAGACGGTCGATGGTCCCTCCAAGAAGGATTGGAAGGGTGGCCGCACTGCCGCTCAGAACATCATCCCGTCAACGACGGGTGCCGCAAAGGCCGTCGCCCTCGTGATTCCCGAGGTCAAGGGCAAGCTCACCGGCATGGCCTTGCGCGTTCCGGTCCCGACCGTCTCGGTCGTCGATCTCACAGTCAAGACTGTCAAGGACACCTCCCTCGTGGAGATCAAGGCGGCCCTCAAAAAGGCCTCCGAGACTTACCTGAAGGACATCCTTGGCTACACCGACGAGGAAGTCGTCTCGACCGACTTCATCCACGACAAGCGGTCCTCCATCTTCGATGCCGGTTCCTCGATCGAGCTGAACAAGAACTTCTTCAAGCTCATCAGTTGGTACGACAACGAATGGGGTTACAGCAACCGCGTGGTCGAGCTGACCAAGAAGGTCGCCGCCAGCCTGTAACATTCCGATGACGGCAATTCCGATTGCCGTCCGAGAAACGAGGAGCGCGAAGCGGGATTCAACATTTCACAGGGTTGGATCCCCTTCCGCTCCTCTTTCCTTTCTCATTCCCGAATTTTAGCACCTCGACTTTTCATCCCATGGCCAAGTTCAAAACCATTCGCGACCTCAAGCTTGCCGGCAAACGGGTTCTTATCCGCGTGGATTTCAACGTCCCGCAGGATAAGGCCACCGGTGCCATCACGAATAACCAGCGCATCGTCGCTGCTCTTCCCACCGTCAAGTATTCCCTCGAACAGGGCGCTTCTGTGGTACTCATGAGCCATTTGGGCCGTCCGGACGGCCAGCGCATCGCCAAGTTTTCCCTCAAGCCGGTCGCTGAGGAACTTGCCAAACTCCTTGGGAAACCCGTGAAGTTTCTCGACGACTGCGTGGGTGCCGCGGTTGAGGCCGCCTGCTCCGCTTCCGCGCTCAAGGCCGGGGACGTTGTGCTGCTTGAGAACCTGCGCTTCCACATCGAGGAGGAGGGCAAGGTCAAGCTTGAGGACGGCACTTCCAAGAAGGCCGATCCCAAGGCGGTCGAAGCCTTCCGCAAGAGCCTCACCGCGCTGGGCGATGTCTATGTGAACGACGCCTTCGGCACCGCTCACCGCGCTCATTCCTCCATGATGGGCGTGACCCTGAAGGACAAGGCCGCCGGCTTTCTGATGGAGGCCGAACTCAAGGCTTTTACCACCGTTCTTGAGAACCCAATGCGGCCTTTGCTCGCGATTCTGGGCGGCGCAAAGATCGCCGACAAGATTCCCCTTATTAAGAATCTCATCGAGAAGGCCGACACGATCATCATCGGCGGCGGCATGAGCTACACTTTCAAGAAGGTGATGCTCAACATGGAAATCGGCAACAGTCTCTTCGATGCCGAAGGCGCCAAACTCGTTCTTGAACTCGTCGAGAAGGCCAAAGCTCGCGGCGTGAAGTTGCTTCTCCCCATCGATCATGTCTGCGGCAACAAGTTCGCCGCCGACGCCGAAATCCAGCTCGTCACGGATGCACAAGGCATTCCAGCGGGATGGATGGGCCTCGATGTGGGGCCCCAAACACGCGATCTTTTCTCGAAGGCAATCCTGTCCTCGAAGACCATCATTTGGAACGGCCCTGCGGGCGTCTTCGAATTCGATCGGTTTGCCGAGGGCACCAGGTCCATGGCCGACGCGATCGCCCAGGCCACCGCTGGCGGCGCCATTTCGGTCGGCGGCGGCGGCGACACGGCCACTGCGGCCAAAAAGTTCAAGGTCGCCAAGCTCGTCACCCATTGTTCCACCGGCGGCGGCGCTTCACTCGAGTTCCTCGAAGGCAAGGTTCTCCCCGGCGTCGCGTTTCTCGAGGCCTGATGCCCCCAACCGAGACCCTTGTTCCGAACGATTTCCGATTCTCAATATTAGCTCCCAGCTCCTAATTCTATGATTCGCAAAAAGCTCATCGCCGGTAATTGGAAGATGAATAAAACCTCCGCCGACGCCTCCATGCTCGTGCAGGAGATCGTGGCCGAAGTTGGCCGCTCAAACGATGTCGATGTCGTCGTGTGTCCGCCCTTCACCTCGCTTGAGAGCGTGGGCAAGGCGCTCGACGGATCATCCGTCAAACTCGGCGCGCAGAACATGCACAATGAGGCAAGCGGCGCCTACACAGGCGAAATCTCGGCACCCATGCTGCGCTCCCTCTTCGCCAGCTATGTCATCCTTGGCCATAGCGAGCGCCGCACCTACTTTCACGAGAACGACAAGTTCATCAATCAGAAGGTCCTTGCCGCTCTCAAAAACCAGCTCAAGCCCATCCTCTGCGTCGGCGAGACCCTCGCCGAGCGCGAGTCGGGTTCCACCCTCAAGGTCGTGCAGACCCAGGTAGAGGCGGATCTCGAAGGCGTGAGCAGGGAACAGGCCACCAGCATGGTCGTTGCCTATGAGCCCGTCTGGGCCATCGGCACCGGAAAGGTCGCCACCACCGCACAGGCCCAGGAAGTGCATGCGTTCATCCGCAGCCTGCTCGTCAAGCTCTTCGGCGACGCCATCGCACAGAAGGTTCGCATCCTCTATGGCGGCTCCATGAAACCCGCCAACGCTCCGGAGCTTCTCGCCCAAAAGGATATCGACGGAGGTCTCATTGGCGGGGCATCCCTCGAAGCGCGCAGCTTCGTCGATCTCATCAAAGCGGCCTCCGCGATCTGATGGGCGAGAACTCGTCTTTCATCGAAAGCGGACCTCGCAAAGGGTCCGCTTTTTTTCGAACTTGCCTGATTCCTTTCTCAATGAACCTTCGTTTCCTGCTTCTTTCCTTCTGCGCAGCCTGTTCCTCCGCGGCGGCCGATCATGCGCGCAACGTCATTCTATTTATCGGCGATGCGGGCGGCGTCTCGACTCTTTGCGCCGCCAGCATCCTGGCTCATGACAAGCCGCACGGCTTGTTCATCCAGCATATGCCCTGCATGGCGCTCATGGAGACTTCCACCTCCGATGAATGGCTCACAGATTCCGCCGCCGCGATGACTGCGATCATAACGGGGCACAAGACATTGAATGGAGTGCTTTCGGAGTCGAATGGCGCAGTCAGGGGGCACAAGCACGGAGAGCCGTTGCAGACCCTGCTTGAGCACGCCGAGGCGAGGGGACTTTCCACGGGGGTCGTCACGAACGTGACAATCTTCGACGCCACGCCCGCCGCCTGCTACGCCCACGCCAATGAGCGCAACGATCCGGGACTTATCTTCGCCCAGGTGCTGGCTCCGCACTTCGGAGACGGCGTCGACATCATCATCGGGAAGGGACGCGCGAAGGTGCTGCAATCGACGGCCTTGCTCGGGATCGACATCGTGCCCGCATTGCGAGCCAGGGGTTACGATGTCGTCGAGACCCCCTCGGAGCTCCCGCAGGAGCCAGTCCGCTCGGTCGCCCTCTATGACGGCCCCGATTACGATCCGCTTCCTGTCCTGGAGCGCATCGTGAAAGGTCTGTCGAAAAACACCAAGGGGTACTTCCTGATGCTGGAGTGGGACATGCACACCGACAACCCCAAGCGCGGGCTCGATCGCGCCATCGTCATGGATGCACTCGTCAAACGAGCCACCGAGATCGCCGGGCCGGACACGCTTATCATCTTCACCGCCGATCATTCCTTCGACCTCCGCATTCGCGGCGGCAGAAAAGGGGAGCCCCTCCTTGCCAATCTGGACGAAAAAGGCGCTCCGGCGCCAGGGACCAAACCAGCCTTGCGTATCGATCCCTCGCATACCGGAGAGGACGTGCTGGTTGCCGCGCAGGGGCCGGGTGCGGAGCGCGTCAGGGGCTGCATCGCGAATACCGATCTCTTCGACATCATGATGTCAGCCTATGGCTGGAACGAGTAGGCATTCCTATTCCCAAGCATCAATTTCCGAAACTTTTTCACACGGAGGCGCGGAGAGCCTGGAGGATATATCGACTAATTCCTTGCTCCGCGAACTCCGCGCCTCCGTGTGAAACCATGCCTTCTTTGCCTTGCATCTTCCTAAAGCTGTCCTTCCGGGCTCCCGGTATGGGCGCGAAAAACCCGCGGTGCTTGAAGGGCAGCCGCGGGTTATTGGAAAATTGAGATTCCTTATGCCTTCTCGACGAGACCGGCTTTGATCGCCTTGACAGCGACCAGAATGCGCTTGGTGCCGCCATTTGGCATCTTCACCCTGATACGCTGAAGGTTAGGACGGAACTTGCGCTTCGTGATCGTAGTCACGTGCGTGCCGATGCCGCCGCTCTTCTTGCTCTGACCTTTGCGGTTAATGATGCTGCCCTTGACGGGACGTTTGCCTGTTATTGCGCAGATGCGGGCCATGTGTGAAATAGGTTAAAAGGTTCGCGATTAAGGAGTGGGTCGGACGGTAAGCAAGGGAAAATTTCCGAAAAGCAGCAAGCGGATGCTGGAATGACATCCGCCCAGTTTCGAGAATATTGGCTAACTAATGCTTTTTCATTCCTAAACCCATGCTCCAAGGTCAACAGTCCGTCTCGCTATGATCATTCTCACTTCTCGCTTCCCGATTCTCGCTTCACTTTCCGAAAGAATTTGCGCCCGGAGCGACAAGGCTTTTCGGTGACTCCCTTCATGAAGCTCTGGTCGCAGTTTTTTATTCCCACACTCAAGGAAAGTCCGTCCGATGCGGAGATCGCGTCGCATAAGCTGCTGGTGCGCGCTGGCCTCGTGCGCAAGCTGGGCGGCGGTCTTTACACCTACATGCCCCTCGGCCTGCGCGTGATCCAGAAGATCACCCGGATCTGCCGCGAAGAAATGGACGCTGCGGGCGCCATCGAGCTGTGGATGCCCCATGTGCATCCCGTTGAATTCTGGCAGCAGGGACCGCGATGGGACGCCGCTCGCGAAATCATGTATCGCACCGATCATGCCGGCAACGGCAAGCGGGCTTCGAAGGAACCTGAGTACGTGCTCGGGCCCACCCATGAGGAAATCATCACTCCGCTCGTCAAGAACGAGATCACCAGCTACCGCGACCTGCCGAAAAACTTTTACCAGATCGCCACCAAGTTCCGCAACGAGATCCGCCCCCGTTACGGACTGATGCGCGCTCGGGAGTTTATCATGAAGGACGCCTATTCTTTCGATGCGGACGACGCGGGGGCGATCAAGAGCTACCAGGCCATGAAGGCGGCCTACGAACAATTCTTCTCCCGGGTCGGCTTGAAGGCGATCTCCGTGGAAGCCGACACCGGCGTGATGGGCGGAAGTTTCTCACACGAGTTCATGGTGCCCGCTGAAGTCGGCGACGATGATGTAGTATATTGCGAC
>JBAZHQ010000186.1:0-8439 GCA_041652235.1 Opitutaceae bacterium
GCTTCTTAGCAGTTAATTACCCTTCCATGACACGCAAAGGCATCATCCTCGCAGGCGGCTCGGGAACGCGTCTCTACCCCCTCACCATCGCCGTGAGCAAGCAGCTCATGCCGGTGTACGACAAGCCGATGATCTACTATCCGCTGTCCGTGCTGATGCTCGCAGGCATCCGCGAAATCCTGCTGATCTCAACGCCGCAGGATCTGCCCCTGTTCGAACGCCTCCTGGGGGATGGCTCCCAATTTGGCATCGCCATCAGCTATGCGGAGCAGCCCCGTCCTGAGGGCCTTGCACAGGCGTTCCATATCGGTGCGGATTTCGTCGGCAACCATCCCTCCGCCCTGGTCCTGGGCGACAATCTTTTCTACGGCCACGATTTCGTGAAATCGCTCGCCGCCGCCGATGCCCGCAAGTCGGGGGCTACCATCTTCGGCTACCATGTCTCCAATCCCGCCGCATACGGAGTGGTGGAATTCGCCGAGGACGGCCGTGTGATCTCGATCGAAGAGAAGCCCGCCGTGCCCAAATCGAATTTCGCCGTCCCGGGCCTCTATTTCTACGACAAGACCGTTATTCCCCTTGCCCGCGGCCTCAAGCCATCCAAGCGCGGTGAACTTGAGATCACCGACCTCAACCGCCTCTACCTTGAGCAAGGAAGGCTGCACGTGGAAGTGCTGGGGAGGGGCAATGCCTGGCTTGATACTGGCACGCACGAATCGCTCCTCGATGCCTGCCAGTTCGTGCAGGTGATCGAGAGTCGGCAGGGCTTGAAGATCGCATGCCCCGAGGAGATCGCTTTCAAGAACGACTGGATAAGCCCCGCAGTCCTCGAAACCCAGATCCAGCGCCTCGGCAAATCCAGCTACGGCCAATACCTTCGCGCCCTGCGCGCCTCGCAGCCCACGGGTAATAAGTGATGGCGATGGCGGTCGGGCGAATTGTCTAATCCCAAAATCCTAATTTTATAACACGATCTCTCAACGTGTTGTTTCCCCTGCGTGCAATTTACCCTAAGGAATTTTCACGAACTTCAGAATTCGGAACCGATCAGGGTTCTCGCGCAGAGGCGCAGAGGCGCAAAAGTTCGATCACCATACCATCAAATATCTGTTTGGAGAGCTTTCGGATTTGGATGTCTGCCTTTTCTTCGCGTCTCTGCGTCTCTGCGCGAAAATGGTTCGAAGTCCTTCTTCATTTCTTGCCTTGGTTCTTCGTTGCCTTCTGTAAAACCTGAATGGAAGGCATGGGATTGGTTGCGGCTTCTTCGTGACACAATATCTCAACTTCGCGCATTTTGGAGACGCTTCCCCTATGTCACGAAGACTTCGACGAAGGGGTGCAGTTTGTACCGATTTCCCGAAGGCCCTGCGCTCGCCGAATGGGCGACCGCCGACTTCCGATTTCCTTTCTGGCCTCCGGCTTCTGGCGTCTGGCCTCTTTGGTTGCGGCTCCGCCGCTCCAGGCCTTTTGTCTGATGTCGCCACGCTCGGCAGTGGCCATTCATCTGCGTTTCTCGGTCTAAAACTCCAAACCTCTCACCTTGCCCGCCCCCAGCCTCCAATCTCAGGACGCCGATCGCCCGTGCAACGCCCTGCCGCTGCTCAGCATTGTCGTGCCCGTGTTCAATCACCTGGAGTACACTCAGGCGATGCTGGCGTCGTTGCGGGCAACGATGCCGGCCGGGATGCCTTATGAGGTGGTTCTTGTTGACGATGGATCCACCGACGGAACGCGCGACTGGCTGAAGACGCTCTCGGAGCCGGATACACAGGTGCTGATCAACGAGCGCAACCTGGGCTTCGCCGCTTCCAACAATCGCGGAGCCTCCGTCGCCCGCGGCGAATGTCTCGCGCTCCTGAACAACGACTTGATCCTCAACCCCGGCTGGCTTGAACCCATGCTGGCAGTGCTTAACGACCGAACCCGCGACGCCGGATTGGTTGGAAATGTGCAACTGCGCGCATCGGACAAAGCCATCGACCATGCCGGAATCACGGTGACTCGACTGGGCAAGCTAGAGCACATACAAACCAAGCCTTCCGCCAATACTGCCGTCGTGGAAGCATTGGCAGTGACCGCCGCCTGCTGCCTGGTGCGCAAGGCGGATTTCGATTCCGTCGGCGGCTTCGACGAATCCTACTTCAACGGAGGCGAAGACATCGACCTCGCCTTCAAGCTTCGCGAACGGGGCAAGCGCTCTTATGTGGCCCTTCGGAGCAGCGTGCTTCATCACGTGAGCGCCACCCGCGGTCCGACTTCATTGCAGGATGAGCGCAACAGCCGTCGCCTGTACCAGCGTTGGGCCAAAGCGCTCGGTGCCGCGATCGCCACCGAGTGGGCAAAGATCTTGGCTGCCCCGGAATCGAGCGCCTGCGACCGCCTTGCCGCCTTCCTCGTTTTCAAGGGACTAACCCGCAATCCCCCCCGCAAGGCCCGCCTGCTCGCCCAAAGCGCGCTGTGGCGCGAAGAGGCCCGCTGGCGAGCTTTGTTCGAATCTCCAGTCCCCCCCACGACTCCCGTGGCCGTCCGGGTCAGCGGACTGAAAATCAGTGCGCCAGGCTCGCCTCCCTATATCGGCAGAAAGGTTCGAGTGCGTCTGCCAGCCGGAACGCCCCATCGGAATCTTTTCATTTGCGGACACCTGTCGCCGGGAGATCCCGACGCGCCAATCACGCAACGCCCCCTCGGCCTGCGTGTGACGATCAACGGTATTCAATCCGTGGAATGGTTCCCGCTCGCCGAGGGCAATTTCAACCTCGCGATCGACGCCCCGGCCTCGTTGCCAGATAGAATCACGTGTGTGTGGATCGAACTGCTTGGGCATGGAGGCGTCTCGTGGCTCCTGCCTTTCGCCTTCGTATTGGGGGTATTCCCAATGTCGGCAGCCTGGAGGTCGAATCTTCTCGCGGTCCAAAAACGCCATCTTCACAAGCGATTGCGTTTATCCAAAATAGTCTGTGACGACCGCAACTCACTGGATCTGCTCGATGAGTTTGATGCCTGAGCATCGTGCTTGCCCCATCCCGCTGTATCGCCAACAAAAACCGAGTGATCTGGAAGAAGAATTGGTTTGTGCTTCATCCTCTGGCAACTCCAGGCACACACTATTCCACTAGGCCATCATTCTTCAGTGTCTCTCATGAAATTTATCAACGACAGCAGGCTGATCCTCCTGAAATGGGCTCTTTTTGCCTTCGTCCTTTCGGCAGGCCTACGGCTGATTCCCATCTATTTTCAGGTTGAGACCCTCAAGAATCCAATAGCGATCGAGCTCAAGGTTGATCCAAAACCAAGAGCTACACACGAGCCGGTCATTGTCACCGGACAGCCGGGTCGTGGTTGCTTTCTATACATAATCTACGAAGCAGATGGGAAAGCTAGGCTGGGGTATGATTCCTGGGGAAGCGGCGGTCCAATCTCGGATACGTTCGACATCCCGTCCGATCGCACAATCCCTCTCAAGATCGAGATGCCTGCGACAGACCCCTCGATAAAGGCGGCGCATCCTCATAAAGCGCACATTCGTGTGAGTTCTGGTGAGTTGGTGATCTTCGATTGCGACGTCTATTATTTCATTCCTAAACGCGGACAGATCTATGTGGGCAAGAATCCCATTGGTGGCTCCTGCTGTGTGACCCTATTTTCTGGAACAATCACAGCAGGTCCCCGAACACTGCACGGCCCTGCACTGGTAACGGCTCCCTTCTTAGAAAAAGCAAGAGTGGGACTGATTCATGCAAGTATCGGAGTGTTCGGAACCGTCGCAGTGCTTTCAATGCTCACGGTTGTATATCAGTTGCTCCGGTTGATTCCGGAACGGCGCATATCAGATGAAAACGCCTTGCCCCGTCAGGGAACGACCTCGCACCTTTGGGCAGTACTCAGCATCCTCATCTGCACCGGCGTTTTCATCTTCACTACAACCCAGGGATCTTTTGAGTTTCTACACAGGGAAGCGCTCGGTTCTTTCTATGATCACCAAGCCAAGAGCCTTCTTCAAGGACGCCTGGATGTTCCCTATGATGCGATCAGCGGTGAAGCTTTTGTCTTCGAAGGACGCAGCTACGGCTACTTCGGCTTCACTCCAGCCCTTCTAAGAATCCCTTTCCTATCATACAGCCCCTGGTTTGGAATGTTGAGCCGCTATTTCATGATTTTCTATTTCGTGCTGGCATTGCTCTCAAGTTATCTGCTCCTGCGCCTCTTTTATCAGCACATCCGGGGACGACAATCTGGTCCTCCAGCCTGGACGACCATCTTGTTGATAATTAACGCCGGCATAGGATCCACTTTTATCTTTCTTGGCAGTCGTGCCTATTTGTATCACGAGGCCATTCTTTGCGGCGCCGCGTTTGCGCTGACGAGTGCCTATTTTTCATTTCGTTATTTTCTGAGGCGAGATCACTGGTCTTGGCCTATTGCTTTGCTGTGCGGACTGCTCGCAATCCACAGTCGACCCACTTCGGGGCTTTTCGCTCTGGCATTGCTCGGCTTCACTGCAGCTTGGCCGATACTCGCTGAGCTCATCGCAGATATCCAACGGCGACAATTGCCACACCCGCTTCAGCTTCTGATATCTTTCCGTCGAGAAGTCATGATCGGCCTTTGCTGCCTTCTAGGCGTGTTGAGTTTTAACTTGGTCGGATACCTGAAGTTCCGCGAATTTGGCGGCTTCCCTCTAAAGTATAACGTGCAATACACACCGGAGCGTCTCGCTCGATTCGAAGGTAAACAATTTCACATCTCAAATATTCCCCACAACCTGGATCAGTACATCACAGGCCTAACGCTTGGGTTCGAAAAAAAGTTTCCGTATATCTCCTCTAGAAACGATCATTCGAGATCTTTCCTAGATGCAAAAATCGACATGTTGGAGCCCACAATTGGCCTTCCTTTGGCCATGCCCGCGCTCTTTATCTTCGCAACGCTGGGATGCATCGTTGTTTGCGTTCGAGAACCCCGGCTGAGGAGTGCAAGCGGGGTTCTTTGGCTAAGCTTCGCCCCCACCGCGTTTCTCCTATTCAGCGCCGTCGTCCTATCGCAACGCTACACAGGAGACTTTTGCCCTTTCCTCATCTGTGGGTCCTGCCTCTGCCTTGCCACGATTGCAGCCACGTGGACCAAGGGCAGGACGATCAGCATCATTCTTGCTTCCACACTGAGCCTCCTGTCCGTCATGGTGATGGCAGGCATCTGCATAAGATTTCAAAGCACCGATGGTTGCGGTGCCGATCCCAGTGGGATGAAACGTTACCAAGATTTTGACTACAGGGTAGATGCCCTTTTTTCCACTGCCAGTAAGCAATAGCAGCTTCAGCTAATTTTGAAGACTGGGCAGAGGGCCAAATCAACTTTCAACGTGACCCTTTATTCAGGTTCCATCTCAGATACGGGTAGCCTTTGCCGCGAGCATCGACGAGCGCAGCACGAGCTCCTTCGCGCCAGGCGGCTGTGAGGCTCGCACGTTCTCGACGATCTCCCGTCCGAACTCGAGCGCGAGATCTCCCATGAGGCCCGACGCGTGCGGCAGCCAGGTCATGATCCAGTCGAGCAACGCCATTTCGTCCGCGTAAGGTCGCGCGCCTTTGACAACGTCGACCCGAATGTCCGCGAAACCGCATTCAGCTAGAATCGCTGAGAGCTCATCAAGCGTACGACCGTGGAATGTCCGTGTTTTCTGCAAGATCTGGCCGCGCCAACGCTGCCGCGTAAACACCTCGGCGATCTCCTTTTGTTGTCCTTCGCCCATCCCGAGCACCAGTGCCCCGCCCGGCCTGAGCGCGTCGCGGATGCAGCGGACGGCCGCGCGCAAATCCGCGACCCAATGCAGCGCCGAGAAACTCACCGCCGCGTCGAACGGTTCCTCGACTTGAAACGATGTCGCATCGGCCACACAGAACGACAGGTTCGCAACGATGCGATGTGCCTCGGTGCAGACTGCGATCATGCTCGGCGACGCGTCGATGCCAAGGACGAAGCCGGTCGGAACGCGGCGCGCTATCTCGGCCGTTACCCGCCCATCGCCGCACCCGACGTCGAGGACGCGTTCGTTTCCTCTGAGCGCGAGCTTCTCGAGTCCCATAAGCGCAAACCGCTCCTGAGGGTCCGAGTTCTCCTTGTATTTCCGTCCATCCCAGCGATCTTCCATGGTTCGGCCTTCTAGCTACACCGCGTCTTATGCCTAGGTCAATCCACTATCCTCCCATAGCGTCGCAAGCGGCTGGGCAACTCGCTGATACCCCGAATGATTCTGGGGGCCGAGAATTGTGGAGCTCTTATTTTCCTTTCACGGCTACACGAATTTCAACTTCCGCGCCGCGAACCATACCATGCGCAGCAGTAGCCAGCCGTGAGTCCAGCGATGGATGTTGGTCGCGCCATAGACCCGCTCACGGTAGCGGATGGGCACGTCGGCGATCTTCAGGTTGAGACGCCCCGCCCCAAACAGCAGGTCGAAATCACCGAAGGGATCGAAGTCGCCGAAATAGGCCCTGTTGGCCACGATCAGGTTATAGTGGTCTCTTGAGAGCACCTTTGTTCCGCACAGGGTGTCCTTGAGCGACTGCCCCAACATCCAGGTAAAGTAGGTGTAAGCAAGATGGTGCGCCAGGAGCGAGTCGTTGCCCGCCGCAATGATGGCGGCGCTGCTCACCGAATTGATGCGCCCTGTCAGTTCGGAAGCGATCGAGTCATGGGAAAGGTCGTTGCCCAGGGTGGCCTCGGATATGCCACCCCAACGGTTGTAGGCGTCAGCCTGCCAGTAGATCATACTCTCTTTTCAGGTCTCCGATTCAAAGCGGCCTGCTAGGCCAACGCTCCGGATTGTATTTTTTGTTCTCGATGAAGCCGCCAACGATCCGGCCGCTCGCATCGACTTTCCACGCCCCAATAATCGCCTCGGGCGGGACGTTCTCGTTGGGCGCAAAGCTCCCGGCGATGCGGTAAACCCATCCATTCGGGTTGCGCTTCGCTTCTTCAATCTCTCCAAGCAACGGCGATTTAATCTCGGATTTCACTGTCGGAAGGACTCGGCCCATTTTTCGTGGAACGCCTTTTGTTGGGCAACGGTGCCCACGAGTTCCGGCCCCGCGTAATCAAAGATGTCCACAAGGTCGGTTCGTAACGCAGGAGCGCCGATTCGTGTAATGTAGGCCTTGCGGCCTCCTCCCATGCCTCGCGACATTCCAGAGGGAAAAACATCTGGACGAGCACCGGCACAGAGCAGTTGCCCGCCGATCTTTTCGAGTGCCCCACGCAACGCGTTGAGCGCTTCAAAAAGGTCTTCACCGGAAAACTCCTGCGTCCCCAGTTCGATCCCAGAGAACGGTAGTTTCCACGGCGGGCCACCGGAAAGCGCGATGGCGCATTCCTTGATCATGCCATCGTGAAGCCGGACTTTGACGTTCTTTGTTTCGCTCATGGGTGCCAGTTCGGGTTAAGGATGGACACCCCTTGCTTCGGCAGTGTGATCGCACGCACATCGCTCGGAGCGATTCGGAACGGAACAGCCACTTCAAACTCACTCGGGAACGGACTACGCGGGCCGAGAACCTGGTTCACGTCGATGCCACCGCGCGGTCTTACGACATACACATTATCGGCAAACGAACCGGCAACCTCCGCGGAACTCGACGTTGAAACGAAGGCACTGGGCGGTCTGGTGTTATCCAGTGCGTGCGACAGCAAGTTAGTGCTCGAACCTCGGGCAGTGAACCCTTCCTCGAAGATCGTAGCCGGCGCACGTGCATCTCCACGGAACATGAACTGCGCCGCTCTACTCTCTGCGGCTAAACCTTCAAAAAATGCGCTTACAGTTCTACATCCCAGAGATATTGCTGACCGAGCGAGAGCAAAACCGCCAATAACTGCAAGTGCATCGTCAAATCCTGTTAATGACGACTCCAACCCATTATTCGGGGCCGCGAACTTCATTGTCTGCCCAGAATATATGTTCACCGCTGAGGCTGGCACCATTGTCCCATTGATGCCCCGCTCATCCATAGCCCACTTGCTATAAACCCATCCGTTAATTGGATTAACAAATGAACCAGGAGCCCCTGCGCTGTTCGGCCTTACAACGCAGCCTAGCACGAGTTGCCACCCGGCGAACGGGTTTTCCCGGTGCAAGATAAGGATTAACAGAAGCGTTTGCCGGTCGCGAGGCGGGGTGACGCGAAAAAAATTCCTAGGTGCGGTTTTTCGGCCCGCGAGGCGTTGTTCCGGGCACTCATGGCGGCGGCGCGGAGCGCGACACCGGACGCGGGACGGCGACGCGAAGCGGCTGCCGCCAGAGCGCGGGCCGGTCGTCGTCATGGGTTGCATCGTCGCCATCATCCGGGCGCAACGATGAGCGGCTAGAGAGAAGGCGGCGAGCGCGTTTTCAGATTACGGCAATCGCAGTTTCTGCGGGTCCTGCCGGTTGTCCCAGATGCGGATAAT
>JBAZHQ010000187.1:0-7482 GCA_041652235.1 Opitutaceae bacterium
TCAACCGCCGCATCCAGCCCTCCCAGCAGCCATGAGGGGTTCGAGCTTTGCCGCCAATAGGCAAATTCGAACGGTTGAACTCTTATCCTGAAGGTATTTACCGATTAGTATAAATCAGCCCTGGGTGGTAGGTGGGGGAGGTAATGGCGATTCAGATGATGTTTATCCTGCTACTTGTCAAGGGATAGACATCATGGGATGAGGCGGGCACGATTCTCTGGACTGGCATGGGATCGGGGCATTGAAAATATGCGGCGGACTTTGGCTTTGCGGGAAATCTGACTGACCTGTTTTCATGTGACGGTGGACGGTGAGGTCGGATCGGAATACAGTCCATTTTTAACCACGGACTACACTGAGCACACGGATTCGGAGTGGTCTCGCGCTGAGACGCTGTGGCGCGGAGGAAAGGCAATCGGACTTCTATCCCTTTCATCCCTTATATCCCTGTGAATTCATGCCTTCGATTGGGGCATCAATTCCAAGGCAGGATTAACAGGGATGGAGGGGATACAAGGGATGACGGATCGAACCTTCGTGCCTTTGCGTCTTCGTGTGAAACCATGATCGGTTCCGGATTTTGAAGCTCGTGAAAACTTTTGGGAGTAAGAGAACGCCGATGTATCGGGGAAAAGGTGACAAGTTATTTTTAACCACGGAACACACTGAGCACACGGATTCGGACTGGTCTCGCACGGAGACGCTGTGGCGCGGAGGAAAGACAATCGGACTTCGATCCATTTTCGCACGAAGTCACGAAGGCGCGAAGGACGGATTTACGATCCTTTTTTTAACACGGAGTTCCTGGAGCGGCGGAGCCGCAACCAAAGAGGCCAGACGCGATTGATTCCTTGTGTAGGAGCCTGCTTGCAGGCGATTAGGGCGTTGGCAAACGACAAGACATCGCCTGCAAGCAGGCTTGTGTCTCCTACATCCGGCAAGACCTCGTAACATAGGAGGATCGTCTCCAAAATGCGCTCGAATAGTCAGACAGAGGCAGAAATCACCCAAGAAGCGCCTATAGGCGCACAACGATCTTAGTCGAAGCAATCGGCTTTTTTCGTGCCTTTTGTCTGATGTCGCTATGCGCTCGGTAGTGGCCATTCCACTGCATTTTCTAAGAACATGATCCTCGCATGAAGATCTCAATCATCCTCAGCCATCCGGTTTCCGGCAGCTTCAATCACGCCATTGCCAACGCGGCCCGTGATGCATTTATGGCGGCCGGCCACGAGGTGAGTTTCCACGATCTGCATGCCGAGGGGTTCGATCCTGTTTACTCGGCGGAAGAGGGGAAGCGGGATGCGACTTTGCCTCCTTCATTGTCGGCTCATATTGACGAAGTGGTTTCGGCTGACGGCTTGGTGGTCGTGCACCCCAACTATTGGAGCCGTCCTCCAGCGATGATGTGCGGCTGGGTTGACCGGGTGCTGAGACCGGGGCGCGCCTACCGTTTCGTGCCCGACGGCAAGGGCGGCGCGCGGCCCGAGGGGCTTTTAAAGCTGCGCTTCGCCGCGGTGTTCAACACCGCCAATACCCCTCAGGAGAATGAGCAGTCCCTTTACGGTGACCCGCTCGAGGTGCATTGGCGCAAGATTGTGTTTGGCATGTGCGGCGTCCCTCGCGTGGAGCGCCGTTGCTTTAATCCCGTCATTGTAAGCACCCTTGAGCAACGAAGAGCCTGGCTTGCCGAAGTGCATTCGCTGGCGTCGACCCTGGCGGCGGAAACAGTCTGAGAACATCGGAAATACATTGGAACCACGGATCACACGGAAGACTGGATGAGCTGCGAGTTATAAGTTGTTAGTTCCGATCTGGAAAATACAGGCTAAAGGCATTACACCTCTTACGCCCTTACTACCTTATACTCTCACCGTTCCCCTTCCGTGTAGTCCGTGTAATCCGTGGTTAACCCGGATCGGGAAAACCTGGACCCACGAAACTCACGAACTTGCACTTGGGTGAATCCGGTCGCGATACGAAGTCGGCGATTCGCCCGCGACGCGCCGGAAGACGCGGTTAAACTGTGAAAGCGACTGAAATCCGGCCTCGAAGGCGGCTTCGCTGATGCGCTTATGGGGATTGAGCAGAAGATTCTTAACCTTTTCGACCCGCACGCGGGCGAGGTAATCGGTGAAGGTCATGCCCGTCGCCTTTTTGAACATCTTGCAGAAGTAGAAGGCGCTCATGTTGACCGCCCTTGCCACTTGCTCTAGAGAGAGATCCTCATCCTGGTGCTCGTTGATAAAGCTGCGAGCCCGCGTGATCTGCGGCGAGTCGGAGTGTTCTTCCCGCACCGCCAGCTGGTTGCTCAGTGCGGCGAGGTGCTGCGCAAAGATCGCAAGGAGCCGCAGGATTGATTCGTGCTGCTTCTGCGTGAGAACCCGTGATTGGAAATATTTCTCCTCAAGCTGCTTGAGATCCACATCGGCGCCGAATTTCAGGAGCTGGCGGGTCGTGCGAAGGAATTGCTTGGCGTCGGGCTGATGCAGCAGGATCTGGCCCGTTTGCAGGAATGCCACGACATTTTCTCCCACGCGAATCGGCACGGCGGAATCGCATAGACCGGCGAAGCATTTTAGGGAGACAGGCTCAAACTGTGCCTGGGCTTGGATCAACGCCTGGTGTTGCAGGCATGCGGCACAGCTCTGGTTGGAGCCAGCCATGAGAACACAGAAGGGGTTTTGCTTCGGATCGCCGGCGAAGGGCAGGCTCCATCCATCCAGAGGCTGCAGGCTTAGCGGCAGGCCGGTTGTCTCGCGGAACGCCTGTTCATAGTCCCTGTAGATCTGCGACGCCTGCAACTGTTCAACGAACTTGCGGCTGCGTTTGGCGGTGGAATCCGACGAGGACATGAAGGTGGTTTTGTAGTCGGCTACTTGTCGGGCGCAATGCAGAACAAGATATGCACAGCTCTTGTTCACAGGTCCTCATAGGGGAAAGACAAAAAAGTATTAGAAGAAAGCAAAGGGTGCGCAATTAAAACTTCTTATTATAGCACGATGCGGATTCTTTCTCCGTTCCTCGGGTCGTATAGTGATTAACCCAACATCGAGATGTCCCGACTACCAAAGAAATTCTCTCCGGCTTCATTGCCGCTGACGCTGCGTTTCGGCCAGCGCCGTTGCATTTTGAGGCGCTTGAGGATGCAGGACGCGTCAAAGCTGCTGGATTTCTTCAAGTCCCACACGCCGGAAACGGTGCGAATGCGCTACGGCTATGCGGGTTTTGTGATGACACCCGAAAAAGCCGCGCAAATGGCCGGCGTGGACCAGAAGAAGAATGCGGCCCTTGCCATCGTCGAGAAAGACGGAAATGCGTCACGGATTGTCGCAGTGGGCCGCTATACGCTCGATCCGGAAGGGAGGAGTGCCGAGATGGCCTTCGTCGTTCATGAAGATCGCCGCGCGCTTGGAATGGCCTCGGTCCTGCTGGACGCGCTGACCTGCATCGCCCGCCAGCGGAAGATCGAACGGTTTCACGCCCAGACTTCTGCCGACAACTTCGCCATGCTCGGCATCTTTCTCAAAGTGGGAGCCCGCATCAAAGTCATAGCTGGCACCGATGGCGTTGAAGCGAATCTTCCCATTTCTGCGGAACCCGCAGCAAAGTAACCTGGAGCGGCGGCGTTGCGCGCAGTGGCGGCCAAGCCGCCTCGGTCGTGAACCGATACCGGGCTTGCGTCGGCTCGGAAGGCTCATTCTGTAGAGTCCCTGAAACAGAGCCGATGATCGCCGAATGCTCGGCGATTGTCGCAACAACCGAAATACGAGCCTCGAACCATGTATTCGCACCCGACGATCAGAGACGTGGCACGCGTTGCGGGTGTGCATTTCACCACGGTCTCGATGGCGCTGCGCGGCCACGCGGGCATACCGGCTGTGACGCGGGACAGGATCGTCGCCGTGGCAAGCCGGATAGGCTATGTGCGCAACAGGGTCTTTGCGGCGCTTAGTAATCAGCGGAGCAACAAAGGGGGCGATCATTTCCGTCCGCGCATCGCCTACCTCACCAATCGCTCGCCCGAGGAAGGATTCCTGATGTATTGGCATTTCCAAAGCCTGATTGCCGGTGCGCGCAGACAGGCGGAGGCGTTGGGGTACGACTTCGAGGTTCTCTTTATCGACAAGGGATATCACAACTCCCAGACGCTGGGTCCCTATCTGAAGAAAAATAGCATTACGGGTGTCATCATCGGCGCTTTCGAGCCCGATCGGGCGGAGATTGAGCTGGATTGGAACGAATTTTGCGCAGTCAAAATAGATTCCCGTCACATGAAGCCGCCTCTCAATTTCGTGGCGTCCGATCAGATGAACGACGTGCGGGACGCCCATGCCCATCTCTACGCCCTGGGTTACCGGCGCATCGGTCTTGCCGTGGGGCAGGTGGACGAGGAATCCACCGACGGTCTGCATCTCTCCGGGCTCATCCTGGCCCGTCAGGATCATCCTTCCGCTGAACCGATACCGCCGCTTTTCTTCCCCCACGGCACGACAGAGAAGAGTGCGATTCCATTGATCCGCTCCTACGTGATCGAACACGGGCTGGACGTCATATTGTGCAATTGGACGAATATCAGGAACATGATCGAACGCGCAGGCTTCGAGTGCCCTCGCGAGGTTGCTTGCGCCTGTGTTTGCCTTCCTCGGCGCACCCGAAATCTCGCAGGCATTGTTACGAACCTCGAAGGCGTCGGGGAGCGGGTTACCTCCCTGCTGGTGGCGCTGCTACGCATGGAGCAGAAGGGCGTTCCGGATTTCGCCACGCGAACCTACGTGAGGGGAAAATGGAGCGATGGCAGTTCCGCCTCTCCCCGTGCCCGAAAGGATTGAGCCATGCCTCGCCGCCCGACCATGAGTGATGTCGCCCGGATCGCCGGCGGATTCCATCCTTCGACCGTATCGCTGGCCCTTCGCAACGATCCTTCGATCCCGGAGGCGACCCGCAGGCTCGTCAAAAAGGCGGCCCGCAAGATCGGCTACCGTCCAGATCCCCTGCTCGATGCGTTCAACAGTCACCGAAAAGGCATGCTTCCCCATAAGTCAGTTCCTGTGATTGCCTTTGTCGCCGACTGTGACTCGAGGGAACAATTGGAGGCTTCTCCTCTCCATGGGGAACTGCTGAAAGGGGCGCGGGAGTCCGCCCGCCTGCTACACTGCAAACTGGAGATCTTTCTTTGCGGGAGGAGCCAGCTTAGCCCGGAGCGCATCAATGGAATCCTCGAAGCGCGCGGGATCGTGGCTGTGATCGTCGCTGCGTTTCGCCCACAGACGCGCCGATTTGGACTCGAATGGAAAAACTTTTGCGCCGTCCTTATCGAGAGCCCCCATCTCGCGGAAACACTTTCCTTCATCGTAAGGAGCGATCAGCGCGAGGCCGCGCGTCTGGCCCTGTTGCGATTGGCCGCGCTCGGTTTTAGACACGTTGGGCTAGCCCTGACTGCCGATGAGTCCTCCGGTTCAAGCGAGCTTCACAGAGTCGGATTCCAGTTGGAGCAGGCAAGAATGGAGGAAGCCGGCAGGATCCCCATCCTGGATCTGCCTATCGGAGCCAGGGCGGCTCCGAGTCTTGCCCGGTGGGTAAAGAAGCACCGTGTCGATGCGATTATTACGGATATGCCTGATCTTCGATCCTTGCTGGCGTTTTCGGGAGAGGCATCGGCGCGGGCACCCGCCTTTGCATCCCTCGATGTGAGCGGTTCACCTGCGGAGGTTGCGGGCATCGTCCCCGACCATCCTCGCGTTGGGGCTCAGGCCGTGGATCAGGTCGTCGGTCTCATGCGCGCCAATCAGAGGGGGCTTTCGGCAACGCAATCCTGCACCTATATCCCGGTTTCCTGGCGCGACGGTAACTCTGCTTCGGCGCGATAGACGGCTCAAGAAGGAGCGCCCGTTTTTCGGAGCCAGGCATAACTGCTCCCTTGTTTTTCAGCCCGAGTTTGCACACATTCCACGCCATGCGATTCTGGTTCTTCACCGCTTTGATCCTGTCTGCGGCGGTCGCCCAGGTGCCAGGCACCTCCGCCGATCTGGCCAACATGCGCGAAGACGTCCGGCTGCTTTCCCAGCGCGTAGGAGAGTTGACGCTCCGCGTTGAGCAGCTCGAGCGAGACAACTCCGCCCTGCAGCGGAAAGCCGACACAGGCGCGCAGGCCTATGCAACGGTGGCCCAGTTAAACGAGGCCGTGGCGGAGATGAATCGTTTGCTGAAGGCCGCGATCGCCTCCTCCAAGGAGGAAACCCTGCAGCACGTCGCGGCGCAGATGGAGAAGCTGGCGTCCCAGACGAACGAGGCCATCGAATCCCTCGCGCGCAGGCAGTCGGCGCGCGTTGCCGCGCCTTCCCAATCGGGTGTCGTGGCGATTGGCGGTTTTTCCGACAACTTCCCCAAGGAGGGAATCAAGTATGTCGTCCAGAAGGGCGATACTCTCGCCAAGATAGCCCAGAAGACAGGCGCGAAAACCGACGACATCATCAACGCGAACAAAATTTCAGATCCTTCAAAAATCCAGGTCGGCCAGGTTTTATTCATCCCCGGAGCCAAATAATCATGGCAGCAACAAAATCTCGTCTCGGTCGCGGTCTCGGCGCCCTTATTTCGAATGCCTCTCCAACAGCCAAAGCGGGCGCGGAGAGCAAAGCCCCGGCGGCAACCACGGCGCAGGCCGCCCAGACTGCCCCTTCAGCAACGGGCTTCCAGGAGGTCCTGGTCAGCGCCATAGAACCCAGCCCCTATCAGGCGCGCCAGGAAATCTCCCCGGAGCAGCTCACCGAGCTTGCCGAGAGCATCCGCAGCGAGGGCTTGTTGCAGCCCATCGTCGTGCGCAAGACGAAGGACAAGTTCCAGCTCATAGCCGGCGAACGCCGTTGGCGCGCTTTCCAGATGCTCAAGATCAAGACTATTCCGGCGCGCATCGTCGAGGCCAGCAACGCCTCCTCGGCGGCCATCGGATTGATCGAGAATCTGCAGCGCGAAGGACTCAACCCGATCGAGGAGGCCCACGGCTATGCCAGTCTCATCCGGGATTTCGATCTCACCCAGGAGCAGACTTCCGAGCGCGTCGGCAAGGGGCGGGTCTCCGTCGCCAACGCACTGCGCCTGCTTACCCTCGATGGCGAGATCCAGGGGTACATTTCTAAGAATCTGCTATCCGTCGGGCACGCGAAGGTGCTGCTGGGAGTGGAGGATGCCGCTCAGCGCGCCGTCCTCGCCCGGCGCGTGATCGAGGAGGGTCACAGTGTTCGCGCCACCGAGAAGCTGGTGCAGGCGAAGAAAAAGGCCCTTTCCTCGGGAGCGCATGCCGTCCGCTCGACGCCAGCCGCCGAGGCCGAGGCGATATCCGGCATACAACAGCGCCTCACGTCTCACCTCGGAGCCCGCGTGTCGCTGCAGCATACGCCCAAGCGCGGAAAGATCGTGATCGAGTACAAGGGCAACGAGGACCTGCAGCGCATCCTCGAGAAGCTGGGCGTGGAAGCCTGA
>JBAZHQ010000187.1:7492-8430 GCA_041652235.1 Opitutaceae bacterium
TCTTGCGGCTAGCACGCCCGCTGGCGCACGGGAATTCCATGCGCCGCCAGATATGCCTTCACCTGCGGCACGGTGAAGGTGCCAAAATGGAAAAGGGAGGCCGCCAGAACCGCGCTCGCGCGGCCCTCATCGAGCACCGAGGCGAAGTGGGACATTTCTCCCGCGCCGCCGCTTGCGATCACGGGGACGCCCACCGCGTCGCTCACCCGGCGCGTGAGCTCGAGATCGTAGCCGGCCTGGGTGCCGTCCCGATCCATGCTTGTGAGGAGGATCTCGCCGGCGCCGAGTTCCACGCCGCGCCGCGCCCATTCGACGGCATCCAGCTCGGTGGGATTCCGCCCGCCGTGCGTGTAAACGCGCCAGCGCGGCTCCGGTCCGGGATCGCGCTTGGCATCGATCGCCAGGACGATGCATTGGGCGCCAAATCGGTCCGATGCCTGCTCGATGAGCCGGGGATCCTTGATGGCGGCGGTGTTCAGGGAAACTTTGTCCGCCCCCGATTTCAGCATGGCCTCGATGTCGGCCACCGTGCGCAAGCCACCTCCGACGGTGAGGGGCATAAAGCATTGTTCCGCGGTCGCGGCGACCACGTCGTGCATGATCCTGCGACCGTCGCTCGATGCGGTGATGTCCAGAAACACCAGTTCATCCGCGCCCTGCGCGTCGTAGGCTCTGGCGCATTCGATGGGATCGCCCGCGTCGCGCAATTCCTGGAATTTGACTCCCTTGACGACACGGCCTGCGGTGACGTCAAGGCATGGAATGATTCGACGGGAGAGCATATGAGTCGCCAGCTTCCTGAGGCGGCAGAGCGCTCAGGCTTCGGCGTGCGCCAGATCGGGCTCGAAGCAGACGTTCAGCCGGTAGGTGTTTCCCTGGCGCATGATCAGGGGATGATCGCGCACGAGGTACTGCAGGTAGTGAATCTTTCCGAAATT
>JBAZHQ010000188.1:0-8303 GCA_041652235.1 Opitutaceae bacterium
TGATCGCCCAGAAGAGCGCCGCCCTCGAACGCCCCCAGGGCTCCGCCGCACCGGAGTTGGTTGAATTGTCCAACGGTTGCGTGTGTTGCGCCATCAAGGACGATCTGGCCGAGACCTTGTGCCGTCTCGCCGCGGAGGGGCGCTACGATCACATCATCGTCGAAACCACGGGAGTCGCCGAGCCCCGCGGCATCGCGCAACTGTTTCTCCAGAAAAATCTCTTCGGCAGAAGTGTGAGCGATTTTGCACGTCTGCAGGCGCTCGTCACCATCGTGGATGCCGCCGACTTTCTGAAACGCCGGCACGAGAGCCCTGCGGAGCAGAATGCCGCGACTTCAGGGCAGCGGAAACTGATGGAACTCCTCATCGAGCAAGTCGAATGCGCCGACCTTGTTGTCCTCAACAAATGCGACCTCGTCGATGAGCCTCGCTTGCAGGAGCTGGAGGGCTTGATCGCCGGGCTCAACCCCCGCGCTGAGCTGTTCCGCACGGAGCTGGGCCAGATCCCTCGCGAGTGGTTGCTCGACCGCCAGCGTTTCGATCCGAATGAAACCCTGCGGGCCGCCCGCTGGGTGCGCGACCTGAATGCAGCCGCACCGAGTGTCGAATCCCCGCCGCGTTCCTCCGGCGACATATACCCCGATGCGCTTCGAGAATATCGGAGCGCCTCGCCCCTCTCCGCAGATCCGCAACGGCAACGCAGCCGTCCGGCACTTCGACGAATCGAACCGGACGCCACGGCAAAGTACGGTCTGCGCAGTTTCATCTTCCAAGCGCGCCGCCCTTTTATTCAGGCCCGGCTCGAGGCTCTGCTGTCCCGGGGGCTCGAAGGCATCGTCCGGGCCAAGGGTTTCTTCTGGCTGAAGGAACGCCCCGACGAGATGGGTTTTCTCTCCATCGCAGGCACCGTCGTGAGGCAGGAATGGCTGAACTATTGGTGGGCCGCGATGATCGAGAACGGCAAAGCCCGCATGGACGAGCGCCCCCCGATGATCCGCGCCCTCTGGCAGTCTCCCCATGGCGACCGCCGCCAGGAACTTGTCTTCATCGGCATCGCCTGCGACGAAGCCGCCCTGCGCCGCGCTTTGGAGAGCTGCCTGGAATAGTTGAGTGCGGCGTACACCGGCATCCGACTTCCTTGCTGGCTTCTGGCATCTGGCCTCTTTGGTTGAGGCTCCTCCGCGCTACGCAATATGCGGGATCAATGGCTGGGTGTCGCCGCAAGGTCGTTGGGCTTCCCCGCATCGTAACGCGCCTTCGCCGACAACAGGTAGGTTTTGGTCTCGCCGAGCGAGTCCACCCATGGCCAGCGATGATTGCCAAAGAAGGCGGGTTTGCTCGTTCGATAAAGCGAGTCGGGCAGCGCGCCCGAGAAGCCGGGAGTTTTGTGCCAATGGACTGCGTTGGTCACGTAATCATAATTGCCGTCACGAATCATGGTATCGCTCACCTGAGCGTCATGATTGGGTCGGTTCTGATCCCTGTACCCGAGCTGCCAGACCGAGAACGGTGTTTCAGCCCATTCCGGCCTCTCGTAAACCCAGCTTTCGGGAGGCGTCATCTTCATCCCCTCAAATCCGAGAACGTTGCCGACGTAGTTGTACCAGCAATGCCCCTGAGACGCCCCGGCCATGTGGCGATTGCGCGTGTCGTGGAGGAATCTCGGCGAGTTGCGCCTGAGGCCGGAAGCCTGGTTCCTGAAAAAGGTGATATAAATCGCGTTACCCTCGGTGAAATCCCCGTCCATGTTGAAACTGTAGTTGCCCTCGAAAAGTTCGAAATGCGGCGTGGGATAGTGCGACGCCTGCAGGCCCGTCTCGATCCAGGTCGGCTCCGAATTCATAGCGCCGTCATCCATGTAATTGTACGCGATCACGTTTCCGCCGCCGCTTGCGCGGCAGTTGATCACCTTGTTGAAACGGATCGAAATGTTGTTCTCGATAAGATTGTCCGACGAGCCGAAGGTCACATCGAAGCCATATCCGGCGCCGCCGTTGTTGTAGTAGTACGAGTCGTGGAGGTAGCTGTCGCGCACTTCGCAGCGGTAACTCTGACAGAATGAGACGCAGGAGAAGTACGAGTCATCGCTCTCCACGTGTTTCACCCAGGAACAGGCTGCGTGATTGAGCTGGATATTCCCCTTGCGTCCGCTTGACACGCGCAGTTCTTCGATGCCGGCATACCAGACCGGAGCCACATCGAAGGAGCTCAACTGGGCCGACTGCGCCACGCGGAAATCGATGTGCAGCGGCGTTTGAAACGTGATCTTGTTTCCGTCGATTGCGGCGATCTCGAGGATTTGGGCGATCGGACGGTCCTCGCGGCAGAACCAGTTGCGTCCGGCGCCCGGCGGATGCTTTTTCGGATTCCACTGCGACCGTGCGTTGTCGGTCAGTTCGTCTAGGTAAACGAGCTGGCCCACGGCAAAACCAGTGCCGTTTGCGACTTGCACGGAACGGGCTTCCTTCGCGCCGTCGACGGCAAGGTCGACGCTTACGCCTCCCGGGCGCGACATCATGCAACCTGTCGGATGCGGCGTCATGGTCGTTCCAATCACGATGAGCGGATGATCGTTGCCGGTGGCGATTAGGCGCGTGGAGTCCGGACCGGTGCCCCGCAGCACCACCCGGCTCGGGAGATAAAGCTCGCCCGAGATGTGAAACGTGCCCGCCGAAAGCTGAATTACACGTCCTGTGCTGTCCTTTGCGGCGGCGGCTCCCGCGTCGTTGAGCGCGTCCTGGATCGCCTTGCGCGTATCTCCCGTGTCGCCGCCGAAGGCAGAGGCATCAAGAGTCGCGTGCACTTTGGTATAAACGGGAATGCCTCCCGGCACGCCCGGATTCCACGATGTGATCCGTGCCGTCGGCAAGGCATACACGGTGCCTTCGGCGTTGTTAGGCTGGGAAACGACCTCCCGGGCGCCCGTGGCGGGCACCCCCTGCGGTTTCTCTGCGCCAGAGGACGAGGAGGCCATGCAGCCGGAAATTGCAGTCAGCAGGACAAAGGCTAGGGTGTTTTTCATCGGTAAACGGTGTGAACTTCCTGATGCCCGATGGCGCAGGAAAGGCACGCCTAAAAGTCCGTTCTACGGACGGCTTGCCGGGAAAAGAAGGGCTGTCGGCCTTCGGATATCGGAGATATCCCGGGAGGCAAAACCGTCAGCGTTTGCCTTGGCACAAGGCGCGGCCAAGCGGACACGTTCCCGGTATTGCCTTGCGGCGAATTTGCAGTTACCCCCTGTCTCCGTCAATCGGATACCCTCGCCATGAAGCTCATCATCAGGAACGCGCGCATTCTCACACTCTCCGGCGGCGCCATGCTGCGGCGAGGCAAGGCGATGAACGACCTCGGGGTCGTCGAGCAGGGCGATGTGCTGGTCGGCGACGGGAAGATCGAGGCGGTCGGCGCCAAAATCGAGGCTCCCGAGGGATGCGAAACCGTCGATGCCAATGGGCGCGTGCTCATGCCGGGATTTGTGGACTGCCATACGCACGCCTGCTGGGCGGGCAGGCCCGTCGACGATTGGGCGATGCGGATCGCGGGCAAGTCCGAGAAGGAGATCGCCCTCGCAGGCGGCGGACCCGCCGGGATGATGCAGGCGGTCCGAGACCAGACCAAGAAACAGCTTGCCGCCGGACTCAGGCAACGGCTCGACCTCATGCTTCGGGAAGGCACGACGACCGTGGAGGTCAAAAGCGGCTACGGCGTGACTCTAGACGCGGAGTTGCGCATCCTTCACGCCATCGTGCGCGCCGGGCAGGAATGGCCCGGCACCGTGACGCCGACCGCGCTCCTCGGGCTCACCTACGAGGGTGACCACGAGGAGTTTGCCAAGAAAACCGTGCGCGAATTGCTTCCGCCCATCGCCCGGGAATTTCCTGCGATCACTGTGGATGCCGTATGCGACTCCGACGCCTGGTCCGTCGAGGACTGCGTGCGTCTCCTCGAAAAGGCGCGCAAGCATCATCCCATCCGTGTCCATGCCAACCGCCTTTCTTCGCTGGGCATGGTTGCGGAGGCCATTCGCATGGGTGTGCAAAGCATCGATCATCTCGACGCGTCTCCGAAGGCGGATCTTGAGCAGTTGGCCAAGTCCTGGGTCTGCGGAGTGATTCTTCCCTCATCGAGCTTTCACACCAACCAGCGATTCGCAAAGGCGGGTTTCCTCGTCGAGCTGGGCGGCGCGGTCGCGTTGGGAACGGACTGCAATCCCCTGAGTTCTCCCACGCATTCCATGCCCCTTGCCATTGCCCTGGCGGTCCGTTTCTGCGGCCTGTCGCCCGCCGAGGCGATTGTGGCGGCAACCGTCAATGCCGCCACGGTGCTGGGCCTGAAGGACCGCGGCACGATCGAGCCCGGCCAGCGCGCCGACCTGATCCTTCTCCGCCACCGCGACGAACGCCAGCTCGCCTGGGAATTCGGCGGCAACCCGGTGGACCTCGTAGTCTGCGGCGGAGCGAAAGTCGGCGGGGCCTGAGATCCCGGCGGGTCAGCACACTGGCAGCCTCGAGGAACCTATCCGATTACGAAGTATGCCGGGCACGGCGGAATGGTTTGAGTTTGGCCGAGGCCTTCATTTCACCGGCGACGAATTTCGTGAAGTCGGCGATCTCACCCTGGACGGAGGCTTTTTCCAAGGCCGCCATGTATTCCCGCCGCCGGTCCACCCGGATGACCGTCCAGTTATAGCCGCCGGAGGCGAGCATTAGGTTCATGAGGAAGCGTCCGATGCGGCCGTTGCCGTCCGAATAGGGATGGATGAATACAAAAACGAAGTGGCCGAGCACTGCGCGCACGGCGGGCGAAGGCTCTTGAGTGAGCGCGCCGAACAGCGCTTCCATCAAGGCGGGGACGGCTTCAGTCGCCGGAGGCACATGCTCCGAACCGCGGATGAAGACGCGTCGCTCTCGGTAGCCAGCGAGTGAGGAAGCGGGCAGGATGTTGGCCTGCACGGAAGGGCTGAATAGCGCGCGATACCAGCCTTGCAGGTCGCGGTCCACGGCCTTGCCAGGCGGACGTCCGCGCCAGATGTCGCCGAGACTGGAAAGCACTTGGCTGAACGCTTCACGGTAGCCCTTCGCGGCCATCGCGTTGACCTGTTCCTGATCCTGCGGGTTTTCGGAGGGGTTCCATGCGCTGTCGGCGATGCGCTGGATGAGTTCCGGGGAGACCTGATAGCCCTCGATGGAAAGCGAATGGTAGGCGTCGTGCGTGTAGATTTCATTCACGTGCTGCAGGTAGCGGGACTGCTCCGGCATGCCGCGCGGCGGCGCTGGAAAATGCGCGAGCACCTCGGGCCGCATCCGCGACCACATTGCCTCGATCCGGCCGGCATAGGGCGATTGCAGGACGACTCCGATCGGCAGGCGGGCCGGCTCGTCAAAGGGATTCTGGGGCTTGACCGCGATGCCTGCGGCGAGCAGATCCGCTTCCAGCCGGGCGGCGGAATCGGTGAGACCGAGGTGACGGAGGCCCCCGGCGATCCGGCCTGCGGCGGTGACATTGACCGGGCCGGCCAATAGGGCGCGGGAAAGTTCCTCGACGCGCGCCATGCGCAGGGCGAGTTCCGCGCCGGTGGCCGAGCGGGTGAAATAGCTCGGCGTCGTTCGGATGAGCGCGACGGCGAGAGGCATGACTTGCACGCCCTGTTTGGATTTGGTCTCAGGGGGAAGACCCGTGCGGTTCGGATAAAGGAGAATCGAACTGTCGTTGGGGAGCTTGAGCGTGAAGACGCCTCCCCGGGCGGTGAGCACGATCAATTGTTTCGGCGTTTGGGTGCGGGCGGTCCAGAGGTCCAGGGAATGCTCGGGAGACAGGCAGTAGCGCTGGCCGTAGCGGGCGCGGAGGTATCCCGAGACGAAGGCCCAAAAATGCAGGTGCCAGAATGTGGTGTCGTCTGGGCGGGCCTGGGGCGTCGTCAGGGCGTACCAACCCTTGATGATCTCGACGAGGAACCCGCGTTGTTGCAGGAGGGTGCGGTCCCGGCGCGGAAGTTGCGCCGTGCGGAGGATGTGCGACGAAGCCGCGGCCTGCGCGCGGCGCAGGGCCTTGGCGAGATCGCGTTGAGGGTCCACCGGCACGGAGGGCACCATGGATTGCTTTGGATTCGTGTCAAAACTTACTTTGGTATTGTGCTAAAAGACGCTTTGGTATCCTGCCGGATTATTGAGCGGAATGGGCCTTGGAAAGGATGCAGGATTTCACCTGCTGCCAAAACCTTCCATGCCCCTTGCCATTGCCCAGTGAGACTAACAGTAAAGATCCTCGGGGCTTGCCCCACGGTCTTTACTTGGCGGTATGAAAATGTAACACAATGCAGGAGAAGGCTTGGCGAGTCTGCATTCCCCAAAGTCATTTCCCTTATTCTACTTTCTGTGTTTAGTAGAACTAACATAATTCACGTGATAGTAACTACAAACACATATACCAAGAAAAACTAAACTAGACGTTTAGGAATTCAATGTAGTTATATATCACTATGGTTAAAAGAGAGAAGGAACTCCATAGAATTCAAAATGCCTTGGATCGAAGTCGCGTTGTGACCATCATAGGGCCACGGCAGTGCGGCAAAATTGGGTGATGATCAATTAAAGGCTTAATTCCGCAGACAATTGCCACGAAAAGGCACAATGTAATACAATAAGAAATACTTACAGAAATAGATCGCTTCATCCAGAAGGTAAACGATGCACGGTCGATGATCGTATCCTCGCAGGCACCCGAGCCATCACCCCGGACACGGGCTTGTGCCTTGATCGCTACTTCGGCCTTTCCGAAGGATGGTGGTCAGGCTCCAGATGGTCTGCTATCTACGCAAAGCTCAACATGAACTGAGCGCAAGAATCGCTCGTGAAGTTAAACCACGCGAGTGTGCTGCTGCCTGACACTTTTGTAGACGAAATCCTGAGTTTAGGGTCCTAATCATTCACTGATAGCTAATAGCGAAAGAGATATGTAATGAATCCATAATCCGACTCAACCCGAATTTTTTTACTGACGATGCACTTCCATCAATCAATAAAGCACTTAGCAGTGATGACCTCCTAGGATTGCACTTTGGCAAAGAGTCGCCGAAAATGTCCGGCAATCCCGGGGAAAAACACCTGAATCTCGTTATTCGGCTCAGATTTCAACGGGTACTTCTACGTGTACTTGAATCTGCGCTTCGGTGACCAAGGCATAAATGGGAAGTTCTGCTCCTTCCGCCTCGAAGCTCACCGCGAGGCAATATCGTGCGAGTCCTTCTTCCGGGCGATGATCCCAACCTGCGTGGGCGCGCACAGCGATTCCTAACTCTTCGGGCAAGCGGTGTGAATCAACGATCGCCCAGTCCTTCCGCACTGTTCCGCGCCCTCGGTGAGTATCCTCAGCCTCTCCGTGTTGGTCCATATAGTGCAAGGTCCATGCCGGTTGCGAATATTGGCGCCGACGAACATTTGCTGGACCTGAAATCCTTTCCTTGAACACGTCGAATGGCTCATCGAGGCCACTCGAACGCCAATCCAGCCACGTGCGCAAATATCCGTTGCGGCTCCTGCGTGTTCGACGCGGTTCAGACGAGTAGCTCAACGTGATTTCAATCCGAACCCGGCTGTCCGCTCCCAGATTGCGCAGTCCCGCAGGAATTTTCACTGCGTAAAGGTGCAACTCCTTGTTCCGAATTTCTACGGCGTCGGCTGTGATTAGTGTGACCCGCGTCGGGGTGTTGTCCGTAGCGCGCAGCGCGTCCGGCCGACCATAGCCAATCAGTCGTAGGACATTGTCCTTATTCGCTTCTGCCTCCGCCCATCCGGGCCACCGGGCACTCTGGACAATCAAAGCTCGGTACAAGAGCGGTGAAGCCACGGGGAAAAGCCTCTGCAACTGGACCGCGATATTGGCCACTTTCGGAGCTGCAAATGAGGTGCCGTAGCCGTCCTTGGCGACAGCAGGTGCTCCATTGTGAGTAGCGCACAACAATTCCACGCTCAGGTCGGCGTGGGATGCCGGCATCGCGAATCCCACGCGCCTGCGCAACAGATCACCGCCCACTTCGACGACTTCAGGCTTGACGGCATTCCACATCCCAAAGCCAGTTCGCGTAAACGGCGAGGGCTGCAATCGCTCATCCGTAAACGATCGTTGGTCTTCGTCGCTAAAGATTGCTCCAGAAACTGCGCCCACTGTAATAGCCTGCATGCTTTGAGCAGGGTTCGATATCCGGGACGACTCTTCTAGCAGAAAGGCGGGGTAATCGCGATTGGCTTGGATATGCTCGTAGATTCCGGGGTTGCCCTGATTAGGATTGGTCCGTTTGAGGTTTC
>JBAZHQ010000189.1:0-8232 GCA_041652235.1 Opitutaceae bacterium
AACCGCCCTTGGGCATGTGACCGGACGGCGGCGCGGAGAGGTCGCCCTCGGGATAGGCGAGCCAGCCGCCATCATGCGCCGGCGTGACATTAAAGCTGCCGGGCACGAGGCACGGCGTGCCATCGAAAAGCGTGAACGGCTTCCATCCTGCGGCTTCGTATCCAAAAATATTCTTGCGGGGCCAGACGCCAACGACATCCACGCCGAGCGCCGCCTGGAGTTCGGCGTCCACCTCGGCCAGCATCTGGTATGGCTCGTGAACACGGGCGGGCGAGGCCCCAGGGCCGATCAAGCGCTGCTTGAGCTTATGAACGATGGAGGCATGGATGCCCGATATCCATGTACCCCCAAAATCCACGCAAACCCGGTCGGGTTGCCGATGGTTCAGTGCAGTGATGAGCCGTTCACGCGAGGTCATGGCGATGGTGCAAGAATAGATTGGATGAAAGGATGGGTATTGACCTGGATATGTTTTGGGAAAGAGATCCGCTTGCAGGGATGGCGTGCGGAGGAATGCCGGATGATGGGGCGTGGTTTTGCCGACGGGACGTGGGGTAACTGAGATAGATCGAGCCGGTGCTAGACATGGGCATGGCCTAAACTTAATTATTGGAAAGCGGGGACTTATAAAAACACAAATTTAGGGGTAAAAGCACACGACGACCATGCCTGAGATTCTCAAAAACATATCCCGGATGAATCTCCGTATGCGCAGGGGAGCCGTGGTTTTCGGCGAAGTGGTTTACGCTGCCGGAGGTGTTTGCGGTCCGAGGATTCAGCATGATTACCAGCTCGTCATCCTGCAAAAGGGGGAGCTCGAACTGCATTTGGACGGCAAAATCATCGAGGTTCCCGCCCGGCATGCCATTTTGTTGAGTCCCGGTCACCGTGAACTGTTCCTGTTCTCCCGCGATCGAGAGACACGACACAGTTGGTGCTCCATCGACGCCGGGGCAGTCCCGCCAAACTTGCGCCGGATTCTGCGGTCGTCAGGCAAGCCCACACCGGTTGACTCTCGCATCGAGGTGCTCATGGAGCTCGGCAAAACCACTTTCTTCGAGACCCAGTCCGTCCCGGTGATCGAGAATTCGTTTCACCTGAGCTTGGGCCTCGCGCTCCTGGCCGGCTATGTGCTCGGAGTACAAGCCAGACAACCTGTGCGCGACCAGGGGGATCAGGTTCTGGCTCGTGCGGAGCAATATATTTTAAAGGAATACGGGCATGGTTGTTCCCTGTCGGATCTAGCCGCCGCAGCGGGGGCCTCGCAGCAGCATCTGCTTAAACTGTTCCGGAATCGCCGGGGCACATCCCCGACCCAATACCTTTACCAGAGACGTCTTAGTGTCGCCGCCGACCAACTGACCCACACGGGTCTAGCGATCAAAGCCATCGCCGAAAACTGCGGGTTTGCGAACGAGTTTCATTTCTCGCGCAAGTTCAAGGAGACCTATGGCAAAAGTCCGCGAGCCTGGCGCTCACAAGAATGGGGGCAACTCAAAGGGATCAGTGTTTGAAGTGGCGGATTGAGGTGAAGACCATCGCCATGCCGCGATCGTCGGCGGCTTTGATGACTTCCGCGTCGCGGATGGCTCCGCCGGGCTGGATGGCGGCGGTCGCGCCGGCATCGGCCGCGGCGATGAGTCCGTCGGCAAAGGGGAATAGCGCCTCGCTGGCAACGATGGAGCCCTTGAGGCTCAGGCCGGCCTCGCCCGCCTTCCACACGGCGATGCGGGAGCTATCGACCCGCGCCATCTGGCCGGCGCCCACGCCGAGGGTGCGCTCGCCGTTGCAGTAAACGATGGCGTTCGACTTGACGTGCTTGCAGACCTTCCAACCGAAAATCATGGCGGCCCATTCCTCGGCCGTGGGCTGGCGCTTGGTGGCGATCTTGAAATCCTTGATATTGCCCAGGGTCATGTTGCGATCCTGCACGAGCACGCCGCCGATGACGGAACGGACTTCCTGGAGGGAACCGGCGCCCTGGCCCGCCTTGGCGACCATGAGGCGGAGGTTCTTCTTCTTGCGGAGAATCTCGAGCGCGGCCTCGCTGAAGCGGGGGGCGATGATCACCTCGGTAAAGATCTCCTTGATCTGCTCGGCCAGATCCCTGTCGAGGGTCTGGTTCACCACGACGATGCCGCCGAAGGGAGCCTGACGGTCGGTGGCGTAAGCCATCTCCCAGGCGGCGAGTAGTGTATCCGCGCTGCCAACACCGCAGGGATTCGTGTGCTTGAGGATGGCGACCGTGGGGCGCTCGAATTCTCCGATCAGGTAGGTGGCCGACGTGATATCGAGAATGTTGTTATAGCTGAGCTCTTTGCCCTGAAGCTGCTCGAAATGATCGTGGAAGCCGCCGTAGAGCGCGGCCTTCTGGTGGGGATTCTCGCCGTAGCGCAGGGACTGCGCCTTCTTGAGTTGAAGCGAATAGACGGCAGGAAAGCCGCTGATGGCCTCCAGATCGGGCTCGCCGCCCTGGATTTCGAGATAGCGGGAGATGGCGGCGTCGTAGCTTGCGGTGCGCTGGAAGACCTTCAACGCAAGGCGGCGGCGCAAGGCGAGAAGTTTGTCCTCGGGGCCGGCCATGCATTCGAGCACGGAGGCGTAGTCGTCGGGATCGCAGACCACGGTGACACTCTCATGGTTCTTGGCGGCGCTGCGCAGCATGGAAGGCCCGCCGATGTCGATGTTCTCGATGGCCTCCTCGAAGCGGACGCCCGGCTTGGCGACGGTCTGCTCGAAGGGGTACAGATTGACGACGACGAGATCGATGAGGGCGATCTGGTTGGCTTTCGCCTGGGCGAGATGGTCGGGTTTGTCGCGCCTGCAGAGGAGTCCTCCGTGGATCTTCGGATGGAGCGTCTTCACGCGGCCCTCCATGATTTCCGGGAACCCGGTGTGCTGGCTCACCTCGGTGACCGGAATGCCTTTTTCAGCCAGGAGTTTTGCGGTGCCGCCGGTCGAAAGGATGCGGTAGCCGTATTTTGAAACAAGGGCCGCCGCGAATTCGACGAGGCCGCGTTTGTCGCTTACGGAGAGAAGGGCCAGCTTTTCCATAGTTTGAAAAAGGGGTTCTGCGACGCGGCGCGAGGAGGGGCAAGCTTGAACGGAATCGGCATGCAAAGATCGCGTTGCCAAGAAACAGCCAGACCTTCGATCCCATGGCGGAAAACCGTTTTTAACTGCGGAGACTCGGAGAACTCGGGGCTCCGATCCTTTTATGATTCTGAAGCCTGCCGACGGTCGGCGGAGAGGATCATATGCCTGGGATCGAATCACGTCCCCCCTTCTCCGAGTCTCCGCAGTAAAAATGCCTTTGTCCTAGATGACGGCGCGGACTTGCTAGAAGTGGAAAGAGGCGTTTCTTCGAGTGTGTGATCGAAAGCTCCCATGAACTTCCCGGCCTCACGGCTCGCTTGGAGCGACTGTGCCACCACCACGGAGGCCTTAGCCTGCCGCCGGACAAGCCCCACGCTTTCGTTTACCACATTTTGATCCAGAACGGCTCGGATCGCACTGTCACACTCCTTGGTCGCAAGTGGGTGATCGAGCACTGCGATGGCACCCGGCTCGTGGTCGAGGGCGACCGGATCGTCGGAGAGACCCCTCGCCTGCCCCCGGGAGAAACCTTCTCGTATAACAGCTACCATGTCACTGGGATGGATGCGGTTGCCCACGGTTGTTTTCACGGAATCGACGATCAGGGTCATAAGATCCACATCAAATTGCCGTCTTTCCCGCTTCATATCCCCACCGCGCAGGGATAATCGACGGAAGATTCAGTACTTGCACTCAGCGGCGCTCTGCACCGTTCTGCTTTTTCACACGCATGAAGTTTATTGATCTGAACCGAGACGGCGGCATAGGCGCCAATTCATATTTCGTCCAATTGGGCGATTTTAACCTTCTTGTGGACTGCGGTTTGCATCCGAAGCTAACGGGCCGAAAAGCGGCTCCCGAGCTGAGCAAGATCCGCACGGAGACGATCGACCTGATCGTCATCACGCACTGCCATCTGGACCATATCGGCAGCCTTCCAATTGTGATGCGGGAGCATCCCAACACCCAGGTGATCATGAGCCAGGGCAGCCGGATGCTGATAGAGCGCATGTTGCACAACTCCGCGAGCGTCATGATGCGCCAGCGGGAGGATGAGAATATCGCCGACTACCCTCTCTTTACCCATGAGGAGATCGATCGCTGCGTATCGCGGTTGCATGCGGTGCCTTTTAACCAACCCAAGCGCTTTCGCTCAGCCCAGGATGAGATTCAGGTGACCTTCTTTCCCGCAGGCCACGTGGCGGGCGCTGCCGGCATTGAGATCAAGCACAAGCACCGCTCGGTTTTCTTCACCGGAGATGTGCTTTTCGAAGATCAGCGCATCCTCAAGGGAGCCACATTCCCGGCAGGGCAATACGATACGCTGGTCACGGAAACCACGCGCTGCGCGACCGAACGCCCCTCCGAAAAAGGACGCGCCGCCGAGATGCAACGTCTCGTTGACGATATCAACACGACCATTCAGCGCGGAGGATCGTTTCTTATTCCCGTCTTCGCACTCGGACGCATGCAGGAGATCCTGACGATCATCCACGATGCGCGCCGTTTCAGAAAGTTGGTGGATTGCCCGATCATCGCCTCCGGCCTGGGCATGGATCTAGCCGACTATTTCGATGAAATATCCCGCAAGACGAAGTGCATCCAGTTTTCGCGCAGCATCATCAAGGAACTGAAGATCAAGCCTCTCCCACGTGTGACCGAACCCGGGCGCGACTATGAGGCGAATGCTCTCTACATCGTCAGCAGCGGCATGATGGTGGAACGTACGCCCAGCTACGTGCTCGCCAGCGGACTTCTCGGGCAGACGCGCAACTGCATCGGATTCGTAGGCTACTGCGACAAGGAAACTCCCGGCGGAGCGCTTCTGCACGCCAAGAACGGCGACGACTTCATTTTCAAGACCTCCAACGTAAAGACCAAGGTCAAGGCGCGCATCGAGAAATACGAACTCAGCGGCCATGCGGATCGGGATGAACTGCTTCAATTCGCCCAGCAAACGAAAGCCCGATGCATCGTCTTAACCCATGGCGATCCGCCGGCCCGCGCCTGGATGGCCCAGCAGCTCGCTGAAACGATGCCGCAGTCCAAGGTCCTGGACCCGATCCCTCTGCAGCAATATTTGGTTTGAGCCGATGCGCGGCTCAAAGTCGGGGTCAGTTGGGAAGTCGGATGTCAGTGCGACACTGAAATCAGTACCATTACACTTGGCGGACTGTCTGCGTGACGCTCTGCTCGCGGAACTGACAGACCGCGCAGAAAGTCTCGATCTCCCTCAAGGCGACGTGCGCCAGCGCCTGCTGCAATTCCTGAAGTGTCTCGGCACGAGTCTCGGCGCTATCGGCATGATTGGCCTGGGCAAGAATGAGGGTCTCGAGAAGGGCCTGCTCGCCAGCCACAAAATAGGATAGCAACGGGTTTCTCCCGCAGGGACAAAGGGAACCATCGGCAACGCTGGCAGCCACCGAACGCAGATGGCGGCGCTTAGTCGTGTGCTGCCCCCGCAAGAAAGCACCCAGGGTTTCCAGCGTGTAATCGATCATGTGCTTGAGCGCCTCAGGCTGCCCAAGCGGAGTTTTGATGGGCTCCACGCGCAGCAAGATCTCCCAGCGCTGATGAATCGCTGGTTTCTGCGCTTCAAGGGCGTGAAGCATCCGTTCGTCCATGCTTGAAGTATGCCCCACCCGTCTTGCATCCGCTGCGCACGCATTGGCCAAGCAATTGCATCTTTTGCGCACTGATCGGGCTTGCAGATTCCCTCCATAGATAAAGCCACTATCCGTTATTCGATAGTGACATAGGGCAATCGGAGTACGAATCCGGCATACCGATACACACCATGCCATATTAGATTTTCTCCAATGGCTAGTAGTTTCCCTTTGACCGCCGCAGTCCTCATGCCGCTCGATTCGTTTCTCAGTCTGGCAATCGTGACGCGCATGTTCCGAAAATCCCATTCCCAGCGGAGCCACAATCAAATCCATTCCATCGATTCGGACTTAACAGAAGGCAACGAAGAGCCGAGGCATGAAATGCGACACTTTGTTTCCTGCGTTGTCTTCTGTGAAAAATCCGGGGCCCGAAGGTCCGACTTTCCCTTGTCCGTTTACCTATTTCCTTCCAATATCCAAAGAGATGAACCTGCAACCCATCATCGATGAATTAGCCGGGCAGGCTGACGAGCTTTTGGCCCATGTGGCAGACCGCAAAGAGGCCAAGCTCACCCTCTCCGAGACACTTGTCACCCGCTATCCCAAGCTCAATGGCGTGGACCGCCAGAAGGTTGTCACCTCCGTGATGGATATCCTCGATGAGGAGGAATTCTTCGTCTCCTCCGGCACTCGCGATAGCTGGAGCGAGGGCGAAGACGAAGAGGGGGCATGAAGGCGAGAATTTAGATTCCTTTCCCCTCCCCCTCCAATCATTCCACCCGCAGGATATAGCCGCGCAGGTACTCGCTCTCGGGCATGGTGGCCAGGACCGGATGGTCGGCGGGCTGGTGGCACCATTCCAACACATGCACACGGCGCTTGGCATCCGTGGCAGCCTGGGCGATGACGCCTCGCAGTTCGGCATCCTGCATGTGGTGCGAGCAGGAATACGTGGCGAGCACGCCTCCCGGGACGAGGCGCTGCATGGCGCGAAGATTGATCTCCTTGTACCCGCGAAGCGCTCCTTCCAAGGCGGACTTGGATTTGGCGAAGGGAGGCGGATCGAGAACAATGACGTCCCACGAGGGCTCGATGGCGCGGGTGCTGTCGTTGAACCAGTCGAAAACATTCGCGACTTCGAACTGAACCTTCAAGCCGTTGCGTTCCGCATTTTTTCGGGCCGACTCGATGGCGTCTGCGGCGCTGTCCAGTCCGAGCACTTCCAAGGCTCCGGCTCGTGCCGCATGAAGCGCGAAGGCTCCCTGGTTGCAGAAAGCATCCAGCACCCTCTTGCCCGTGCAATACCGTGCAACGCCCGTGTGCTGCTGGCGTTGATCGAGATAGAACCCCGTCTTCTGGGAATTCTGCAGATCCAGCCAATACTCGACTCCGTCGATTTTCATCCAACGGGGCTCCCAGGGGCGTCCGGAGTGGGTCTTTACCTCCAGGGGCAGTCCTTCGAGACGGCGGATCGTGGCGTCGTTGCGAAAAATGATCTCGGATGCCGCCGTAAGCTCCAGAAGCAGGCTCGCGATGATCCCGGAGCGCTTCTCCATGGCGATCGTCTGAATCTGCAACACGAGCGTGTCGCCAAAGCGATCGGCCACCACGCCGGGGAGATCGTCCGATTCGGACCAGACGATGCGACCTGACCGCTGCGCGTCTGCCTGGGCGGATAGGATACCACGGCGTTCCAGCGCGCGCTGCAACGCGGCTCGCAGATATGCTTCATCGAGAACCACGCGCTCGCGGCTCAGCCGCCGAAAAACGATTTGAGAGCGGCTGTTGTAGATGCCTGTCCCGAGAAAGCGCCCCGTGCGATCGCGGCAATCCACAACTTCTCCATCAAGTTCCGAAGGCAGCAGGGCTTCGACTTCGTTGGCAAACACCCAAGGATGTCCCATAAGGATACGGGCCTTGGCGTTGGATTTGAGTCTAAGCGACGGCGACGACATGCGGCTAGAGCCAATCTGAAAACGAAAAATGGCCAGAAAAAACGCCCCGGGGGTTTGCAGAGGCGGTCGGCAGTCGGCGGTCGGCACCGGAGCTTTGCCGGAGGGGATTCGGCAAATCTCGCGTTGTGCCATGAGCGTGCTGGACAGATGGTGAAAAGTTAGAAAACTCGCCCGCCGTGAAACAAGCGATCGTCACTCTCGACATGGAAGGCGTGCTCACGCCGGAAATCTGGATTACCGTGGCCGAAAAGACCGGTATCCCCGAGCTGCGCCGCACCACGCGTGACGAGCCTGATTATGACAAGCTCATGCGGGAACGCCTCGCGATCCTCGATCGCCATGGGCTCAAGCTCTCCGACATCCAGGCTGTCATCGCCTCCCTGTCTCTGCTTCCCGGCGCGAAGGATTTCCTCGACGAATTGCGCTCGCTCACCCAGGTGCTGATCCTGTCCGACACGTTCGAGCAGTTCGCCCAGCCCCTGCTCAGGCAACTCGGCTGGCCGACCCTCCTTTGCCACCGCCTCGTCGTCGAGGACGACCGCATCGTCAATTACCAGATTCGCATCCCCGAG
>JBAZHQ010000190.1:0-8204 GCA_041652235.1 Opitutaceae bacterium
TTCCTCCCTGTACGGCATAACCTGGCTTTTTCTCTGGGTCTCCAATTCGACTCCCTCAAAGCTCACCACGCTCGGCTTCATCGCCGTTGTGATCGCGTGGGGAGTGATGGCCGCGATCGCGCAGGCTGTTCTGGGCGGAACGCATCGCATCGATCTTCTCCCGGCCCAGATCGCCGCGCTCAACCCGCTGTTTGTGATGATCGTCATCCCTCTGTTGAGTGTCCTGGTCTACAAGCCGCTTGAGAAGCGCAACCGCCCCCTGAAACCTCTTCACCGCATGGCCATCGGCCTGTTCTTCGGAGCCGGTGCCTTTGTGGCAGTCGCCCTGCTGCAAGCCCGCATCACCGCCCTCGGGGCCGGCAAGGTCCACGTACTCTGGCAGATCATCCCGTTCTTCATTCTGACCACGGGCGAAGTCTTGGTCTCCGTCACGGGTCTGGAGTTTGCCTACACCCAGGCCCCTCGCGCCATGAAATCCACCATCATGGGCTTCTGGCTCCTCTGCGTGACCTTTGGCAACATCCTGGTGGCCTTCCTGGCGCCCTTGCAGGCGCTGTCGTTGGGCGCCTTCTTCTGGACCTTCGCAGTCCTCATGTTCTGCGCCGCCCTCATCTTCGTCGCTCTGGCGATTTCTTATAAGGGTAAAACCTATCTCCAATCCTGATGCGTAATTTCCCGAGCCGTCCCAACAGACTTGAATCTTGTTTCGCCGCCTTCGGTCGCCTAAGTTCTTCTAAGAATTCGGAACCAGGGCGTTTGCGATCAAGTTCCAATGGCCTGAGCCGAGTAATCCTTATTCAATCGCACGCCCCCTGAACATGCTCTCACTTTCCCAAAGCGAGTTTTGCACAAGAATCCCGCAGACCTAAGCTATGGCCGGTGCCCCATCAATTGGATCGATTTTTGCCCACAAAGTCGTGATCGGCGTCGGCGATATGGCCGTGTCGAACAACGCTAACGTGACCTTGAGCACTTACGCACTCGGTTCGTGCGTGGGAGTGGTGGCCTATGATCCCACAGTCAAGGCTGGGGGCATTCTCCACCTGATGCTGCCCGAATCCAAACTGTCTGCGGACAAGGCGGCCGCCCAACCTGCCATGTTTGCAGACACCGGCCTTCCCCTCCTCTTCAACGCCTTGTTCGGTCTGAGAGCCGACTTTGGGCGCATCAAACTCTTTATCGCAGGCGGTGCGAGCGTCATCAACGGCGCGGACCCCTTCCGCATTGGCGATCGCAATCTAAATGCAGTGAAGAAGTTCCTGCTGAGCTGCCCGTGCAAGATCACCGGTCATGACATCGGCGGCACGATCAATCGCACCGTCCATCTGGACGTCTCCACCGGATTGGTCTCGCTGCGCATGCCCGATTCGAACCGCCAGCATTCCCTGGCGACCTGATCGCGCCGGGAGACCGCCTTTCGGGGAACGAGTGCGCTTCCATTGTCGCGCGCCATTGCCACATGTTTGGAAAGAGGTCGGGCCCAGGATAAAGAAACGGCCCGGGCGCTAAGCACTCCGGGCCGTATCAACCACAACACACACCTATGCCTGGTAGATCGTGACATTCCCCGGAAATAGTAAGCGGATATTGCATACACTATTACTCATTCCCAATACGTACTTCGGACACCCGATGTCTGGTTGGGGTCTCTCCGATAGCCGACGATACGACTGCCCGACCGCGGCGGCTTCGCCGCCACAGAGGCCGCTCTGCGGCCACCGTCCGACCGTCAGGCTGTCCAACTTCCGGCTTCTTGATTGCAGCTCTGCTGCGTAATGCTTTTTGTGGCCGTTCAACTGCATCTCCCAGGATTATCTTTCACTCCCATGTCCAATCCCGTCGACTCCATCATCAAAGCCAATCGTCTCGTTCCCGTCATCGAGATTCAAGATCCAGCCCAGGCGGCTCCGCTTGCGGAAGCCCTGATTGCCGGTGGTTTGCCGGTGGCGGAAGTGACCTTCCGGTCCAAGGCGGCGCCGGAGGCGATCAAAAGGATGTCGCAGGTAGCAGGCTTGTGCGTCGGCGCAGGCACCATCCTGACTGTCGAGCAGGCTCAATTGGCCATCGACTCAGGTGCGCAGTACCTTGTTTCTCCGGGCTGCTTCCCCAAGGTGATAGCCTATGCAAAGTCAAAAGGCATTCCGATATTCCCCGGCGTGGCCACTCCGACGGATATCGGCACAGCTCTGGAGCTTGGCGTCGATGTGTTGAAGTTTTTCCCCGCCGAGGCCTATGGCGGTCTGAACACGCTCAAGGCGCTCTCGGGCCCCTTCCCGCAGGTGCGTTTTGTTCCCACGGGAGGCATCAACGAGAAGAATCTCGCGAGTTATCTCGCCCACCCGAAGGTGCTCGCCTGCGGTGGCAGTTGGATGGTGGAGAAAAAACTGCTGAACGAAGGCAAGTGGGATGAAGTCCGCCTGCGCGTCGCCGCCGCAGTGGCTCTCGTGAAGACATGCGGCACACCCGCCGCCTAAGAGAATCTCCAGAATGGACGGCAGTGTTGCCTCATCGGGTCTCTTCGATAGCCGACTGTCCGACCGAGGCGGCTCCCCATCTATCAGATCTCAAATTTCAAATCTCAGATTTCAGAGCTCCGGCCTCCGGCCTCTGTCCTCTGGCTTCTGTCCTCTGGCTTCTGTCCTCTGGCTTCCGCTGCCTGCGGCGGCTTTCTCAGAGCACTTGCCAAATATACCTAAAAAATGCTCTTGCCAGCACGGACCCCATCCCGCTTTTTGACCCTCTTCTTGTTTCGGGCTGTAGCGTAGCCTGGTAGCGCGCTTGCATGGGGTGCAAGAGGTCGCGAGTTCGAATCTCGCCAGCCCGACCATTGCCTTTCCAAATTGGAAAGGCATCGCGCCGTAGCTCGCAGAGCGAAGGCGGACAGAACGAGTTTACACCGAACGAGTCGGCGGCATTTCCAGCTCTCTGATTTCCTGGCGAAGTACGGGCCGCCCCAGGGTGAATCTAAGTCAAAGGATCACTCCCGACTTTCTGCTCCTGGCCTCCGATTGCTGCCATCATCCTTCTGCTTGTATTCCAGGTCTTTGAGCATCTTTAGGAGCTCTTTGTTCTCCTCTTCGGAATTCGGATCGACGGAAACCGCAGCGACAGACTGCTTCACTTCCATTTCTTTCACCTTTTCCTTCGATTCGACCGCGGCCCCGACTGCGCTGCGATCGCCCAGACGTGAGATCGTGCCATTGTTGAGAACACTGTCCAACTTGGTCGGCACGGTGTTTTTCTTCTCCTTTTCGATCTTCTGATCGAGCTCCTTGATGAGAATCTTGGCCTCCCTGGTGGTCTCCGTCTCCGCTGGAACACGTTTTCCCACAACGCTTATCTGAGGCATCGCGACAACCTTGTCATCCTTCGGTTTGTCCTTGGGCGCTTTCTTTTCTTCATCGTCGGGATGTTTGGCGGCAACAGGCGCGTTCTTACCCGAGTCTTTCGCATCCTCCCTTAAGAGGGCGCCGATCTTGCCGCGCATTTGCTCGCTCTCCGCAGCCAGCGCACAGCTCGCCGAAATGATAATGGCCGCTAGGAATCGTGGAAAGAGATGCATAAGAGAGCGCTTTAGGTATCTGGCTTATGATGAGGTCCTGCATCCTGCCAATATGATTCTGCATGAGCCAGGCTGGAAGATGCGCACCCTGTCGGACTCGGGGTTTGACCCGTTTGATCCAAGAATGGCTGGCTAAACCAAGGCTTCCATTTCCAGCGAGATACATTCCTCCTTCCCAAGGGGCAGGAAATTGTCCAGCCTGAGAACCCCCTCATACACATCATGCAGCGTAACTGTCTCCCTCTCCGAGCTCTTCAAAGCAAAATCTTTGCTTTCCTGACATTGATCTGCCTTTCGGCAGGCCTTGCCAATGCCCAGAATAACGGCGGCTTTACCTGGGGGGGCGATGTGCGTCTGCGCAACGAATACGTCAATAATGCCATAACGCTCACCGACGCCTCGGCGACGAATGAGCAGGATTATTTCCGCGTGCGCCTCAGACTTTGGGGGGCGGCGCCCATCGGTCCCGACACTGTCTTCAATGCGCGACTCGCTGCGGAACCACGCATCTGGCTCAATCCTTCCTATGCCAAGCAACACCCTGGCGAGGGCACGGAGTATCGCTACGTCCTCTTCGACAATCTCAATTTAAAATGGACGGGGACTACTGCCAACGGCAACCCGACGACGGTTGTTATCGGCAGACAGGATATTTTGCTCGGTGATGCCGGTTCCTGGTGGCTGGTCGCCGATGAGAATCCCGCTGACGGCTCATGGACTTCGTTCGCCGATGCGGTTCGCCTGAGCCTCGACCACAAGGAATCCAAAACCAGATGGGATCTCGTGATGCTGGATGTGAATGCGCATCCGGGGCAGCGGCTCCCGATCGTCGGCGATTCCAGCACCTATTCCATGGTGGAACAGGATGAGCAGGGCGTAATCCTCTATGCTTCCAACAAGTCCCTCCCCGATACTCAGGTTGACGGCTATTTCATGTTCAAGAGCAACCGCAAGGATTTCGCGACCGGCAACAACGCCGACATCTATACTGTCGGCAGCAAAATAAACGGCTCCCCGCAGGACAATCTGAAGTACTCGATCGAAGGGGCCTACCAATGGGGATCGAGCCAGGACGCGGCGGTCAAATATCCCGTAGTGGCGAGCCAGCGACGCGATATCGCCGCCTATGGCGGGATCGCCAAGATCACTTATCTTTTCAAGGATGCGTTGAACAACCAGATCAACTTCACCGCCGAGTATCTATCAGGCGACAAGGCGAGCACTCCAGACAAGGACGAGGCATTCGACATCCTCTGGGGACGCTATCCGCGGTGGGGTGACGCCCCTCTCTTCTCGTATACCTACGAGATGGGAGGTCGCATCGGGCAATTCACCAACCTGATCCGCATCGGTCCCCAATGGACCTGCACTCCCACGAAAAGCAGCTCCTTCTCCGTGGCCTACAATATCCTGCTCTCGCCCGAAAGCACTCCCACTCGCGCCTTAAATCCGGCGCTGTTCAGCAATTCGGGCAGCCACGACCGTGGCAATCTGGTGCAACTCCTCTACCGCCAGAAATTCTCCAAACAATTTAGCGGACTGCTCTGTGTGGAGTTTCTCAAGCAGGGTGATTACTATGCGAAGCAGGACCTGGAGACTTTCGTCCGCGCGGAGCTTGTCTATACGTTCTAGCCGGATTCAATCTCAGAGAGCCGCCTGTTCATGACTCCCTCTGAGATCAGCTCCCGCATCGCAGGATTGCGTGCCGAGATCGCACGGCACAACGAACTCTACTATCGAAACGCCCGGCAGGAACTGGGCGACTTCGAGTACGATGCCCTCAAACGCGAGTTGGCGGACCTTGAGGCCGCCCACCCGGAGCTCGCACTCGGGGATTCCCCCACCCGACGCGTGGGTGACGATCGGTCGGAGGGCTTTGCACGCGCGCGCCATCGCCAGGCGATGACCACGCTCGACAACACCTACGACGAAATGGAGCTGCGCGAGTTTCACGCCCGCCTGGCAAAGCTGCTCGGAAGCGAGGACTTGGATTACACCGTCGAGCCGAAAATCGACGGACTCGCCGTGAGCCTCACCTACGAAAGCGGCCGACTCGTTCGCGCGGTCACGCGGGGCGACGGCGAGGAAGGCGACGATGTGACGGCCAACGCAAGGACCATCCTCAGCCTGCCGCAACAACTCCAGGGGCTGCCGCTCCCCGGCCTCATCGAGATCCGCGGCGAAGTCTACCTGACTTACTCCGAATTCGAGCGCATCAACCGCCAGCAGGAGGAGGCCGGGCTGGAGCCCTATGCCAATCCGAGAAACCTGGCGGCTGGAACGCTGAAACTCCTCGATCCCGCCGAGGTGGCGCAGCGCCGACTGGAGATCGTCCTCTACGGGCTCGGCCACTGCGAACCCGAGGTGGTCGGAGCCCAGTCGGAGTTTCAGACTCAATTGAGGAATTGGGGGCTGCCCGTAGTGGATGGTTGGCGACGCGTCCGGGGCATCGACGCCGCGTGGCGGGCCATCGGGGAACTGCATGAGGCGCGCCGCGCATTTGCCTATGGCACGGATGGAGCCGTTGTGAAGCTGGATCGCTTCGACCAGCAGAGGATCGCCGGTTTTCGCGGCGAGGGACAGGCGGCCCGCAAGCTTTCCCCCCGATGGGCCTGCGCCTTCAAGTTCGCCCCGGATCGCGCGGAGACGCGGATCAACGACATCACCATCCAGGTTGGACGCACGGGGGCGCTGACGCCCGTGGCCGAGTTGGAGCCCGTCTTTCTCGCCGGCACGACGGTGAAACGCGCCACGCTGCACAACGCCGACGAGATTGCCCGCAAGGACGTGCGCGTGGGCGACGCCGTCCTGGTCGAGAAAGCCGGAGAGATCATCCCCGCCGTGGTCGCCGTTCTTCTAGAGAAGCGCCCTCCGGGCAGCGAACCCTACTCTTTCCCCAAATCGTGTCCGGTATGCCATACCCCGGCGATCCGCGCCGAGGGCGAAGTCGCCTGGCGCTGCCCCAACCCGGACTGCCCTGAAAAGATCAGGCGCCAGCTCGCCCATTTCGCCTCGAAAGCCTGCCTCGACATCGAGGGGATGGGAGAGGAGGTCGTGGATCTGCTGGTCACAAACGGGCTTGTGCGCACCATCCCGGATATCTTCCGCCTAAAGCTCGCCGACCTGTTGCCCCTCAAGAAATCAGGGGAGATCTGGGCGGGAAACCTCATCTCCGCAATCGATGCGAGGCGTTCGGCGGATCTCTGGCGCGTCATCAACGGGCTCGGGATTCCCCAGGTGGGCGCGGCGGCGGCAAAGGATATCGCCGCGAGATTTCGCTCCATCGAGGCCCTGATGGCCGCCGACGAAACCTCGTTTCTTGAGATAAAGATCAAAGGAATCGGCGAGAAAACCGCCCTGTCGATTCTCGATTGGCTCAAGTCCCCGTCACACCAGGCCATGATGAGGGATATGATGGAGGCGGGCCTCGCGCCCACGCCGCCGCCCATCCTGGTCGCAGGAGCGTCGGCCCCTCCCCTTCAGGGTAAGATATTCGTTCTTACGGGCGCCCTCCCGACGCTCACCAGGGATCAAGCCAAGGCGATGATCGAGGCCGCAGGCGGCAAGGTGAGCGAAAGCGTGAGCAAGAAGACCAGTTACCTGCTCGCTGGCGAGGAGGCTGGATCGAAGCTCGAAAAAGCCGGAACCCTTGGCGTGCCCGTGATCGACGAAGCCCAGTTCAGGGCGATGCTGCCGTAGAAAGCGTAGTTGAATGCGTCGCTATTGAGCGCAGCGATATCAGGCATGAAATAATATCACATGCATCCCATAACCGGGTGTGTGAAGATACAGGTGCCTGGTTTATAATCCTGGCATAGTCGGAAACCGGGTATACCGATGCAGACCTCTGACGTTTGCCATCTGCCTCCCCTCTATAGGCAAGGGAGCATCGAGCGTAGCCGAACGCGGGGCCTCCGCTTCGAGTTAGCCGATTTCAAGCAAAGGCAAAAGGCAGGCCAACAAGGCGCTGCGGCTCCCGGCCCGGCTATGCTCAGTTCCAGAGTCGGCTCGATATCGGGTTTCTTGCCCAAGTGAACTTTATAGGGAGCCAAGCTTGCAGGTCACAGCGTATTTCGTTGAGCTGTCGCCGTCTGTCATGCCCAAGCAAACCAGCAACACTACCGGTAGCGAGCTCTTCATTGTCGATAATAGTCACCCCGACTGGCAGGCGCGGCGCTACCTCCATGACTGGTGTCAGCTCGCGAAGCAGTTCGATATTGCCACCGGCTATTTTGAGATTGGGGCGCTACTCTGCCTCGGCTCCGAGTGGCAGAGAGTAGATAAAATCCGCATCCTGATGGGCGATGAGGTCTCGAAGCGCACTAAACTGGCCTTCGCAGAGGGTCTTGCTAATATTCGTCGTCGCCTCGACAGATCACTTGAGGAAGAGAAGAAGCAGAACGACTTTCTGGATGGAGTCCCCGCCATTGTTGAAGCAATCCGTTCAAAGAAGATAGAGTGCAGAGTCTATCGCAAAGAAAAATTCCACGCCAAAGCCTACATCACCCATGCCCGGCTGGAAGTAATCGGTTCCACAGCACTGGTCGGCTCCTCGAATTTCACCTACCCAGGTCTCAGTCTGAACATCGAACTTAATGTTCAGATCACCGGTACCCCCGTCGCTGTTCTCCAAGAGTGAGAT
>JBAZHQ010000191.1:0-5804 GCA_041652235.1 Opitutaceae bacterium
CCGGCCCTGGAACGTCAGGATACCACGCCCCCACTCCATGCTTCCATCTTCAGCACGGCAGCGGAGTCCTCGGACGAACCGGTGCTGGCGGCACGCGGCGTGCGCCTGGCGGCGATGCTCATCGACGGCTTTCTCTCCATCGTCTTCGCCATGCCCGGCATGATCCTGATGGCCCTGCATCTCATCAGCCAGGGAGGGCCGATCCCGAAGCCCGAGGAGATCGATCCGACCCAGTTGGGAATAGGGTTTTCGATACTGCTGGCGGGAATGTTCGTGCTGGTCGCGATCCAGACATGGATGCTCACGATGCGCGGCCAGACGATCGGAAAACGGATGATGAAAATCCAGATCCTGCGCTCCTCCGACGATAGCAGTCCTGGCTTTGTCCGCGTCGTTTTGCTGCGCGCCTGGGTGCCTGCGTTGATCATCAATTACGTGCCGGCCCTCATCTCTGCCAATCCCGCGATCGCACCCTTGCTCTTGATCCTCCTCTACCTTGCGGACGTGTGTTTCATCTTCCGCACGGACCGCCGTTGCCTGCACGACCATCTCGCCGGCACAAAAGTCGTCGAGTTATCGGACTAGATCGCGCGATCGACCATCGGCTCTCCGCGTTCGAAGGCGGAGAGGTTGGCCAGAAAGTGCTCCACCAGCGCTTCATCCTGATCGTTTCTTCCTCCGGCCGTGTGGGGCGTGATAAAGCAATTGGGAGCGGTCCACAGGGGATCTCCGGGAGAAAGCGGCTCGGGAGTGGTCACGTCGAGATAGGCCGCGCCAAGCCGCCTGGAATGCAGGGACTCCAGGAGAGCCTGCTGGTCCACTGTGGACCCCCGTCCGACATTGTAGAAAACCGCCCCGGGCTTGAAACAGGAAAGGCGCCGCGCGTTCACGAAATCGCGAGTGGCCTCATTTTCGGGGAGAATATTGACGACGTGATCCGCAAGCGGAAGCACTCGCGTGAGATCCTCGACGGCGATGACGCGCGCGCCCAATTCGCTGCGGGTCTGCCGCCGCACCGCGTACAAGGCGCAGCCGAAGGGCGCAAGCAGCGCGGCAAGCCGGCGTCCGATGGCCCCGAAGCCGAGCATCAGGACCGTGGAACCGGTCATGCGCCTCGAAGCATGGCGCCGCTCGGCGTGATGCCAGGACTGGTCGGTGACCTGATCGCGATAGGAAGGGAGCAACTGGCGGCACTGCGCCAGCATCATGGCGAGCACGTGGTGGGCGCAGGAGTCCGCAAAGACCGCCGACGCGGTGGTAAAAATCATGCCCCGCGAGCGAAAGGCTTCGCGAAACTCCTCCGTGTCGTAGCGCGTATAGCCCGCAGTGGATACCTCGAGCCAGCGCAGCCGCCTGCTGTCCAGGCAATCGGCGACATCGGGTTGCCCGAAGGCGACATCGGCCTCCGCCATGGAAGGATCAGCCCTGCCCGCGTCCAGCACGGAGGCGCTCGAGTGAGGCGACGCGATCAGCTTGTGCCCCCGCAGTCCCTCCTTGAGGCGGCGTGTCGCCTCGTCGTTGAAAATACTATTGCACCAGATGGTGAGAGGCATGGCGGTTTCTGGAGTGGCCAAAAGTCAGAGGTCGTAGCATGGAGGTTAGAGGCCAGATGTCGGAGGAAAACGGATTTGAACTACAAAGAAGCAAAGAAACTAAGGTTCGATCTTCGATTCTTCGTTTCTTAGCAGTTCGAAACCCATTTTTCCCAATGCAGGTCGGTAACGCCGGAATTATTCTCGCTCCTCATTTCTCGCTCCTCGCTTCCCTGTTTCTCAGAGTTCACTCGTCCTCGTTGAATTCGCAGAGGGTGTACACATCGAGGCCCTCGGCGCGGAGCAGCCTTGAGCCGCCAAGTTCGGGGAGGTCGATGATGGCGCCCACGCCTGCGACATCGCCGCGCAAGGCGCGGAATAGCTTCGTCGCAGCCAGCAGCGTGCCGCCGGTGGCGATGAGATCGTCGATGATGAAAATGCGATCGCCGGGGCGGCAGGCATCCGCGTGAATCTCGACGGATGCGGTGCCATACTCGAGGGCGTAATCCGCGGAGACCGTCTTGAAAGGCAGCTTGCCCTTCTTGCGAACGAGAACGAACGGAAGATTCATCTGGTAGGCCAGGGCTCCGCCGATGATAAAGCCGCGGGCGTCCACCGCCGCGATCATATCCACGGTGCGCTTGGCGCACTGGAGTGCGAAAGCCTCCACCATGACGCGGAAAGTCTGTGGAGATTGAAACAGGGTGGTGACATCGCGGAAGTTGACCCCTTCCTTCGGCCACCCGCGGACCGTGCGAACCTTCGTTTTGATGAGCGAAGCCAGATCGGTGTTCGGCATATGCGCGGAAAATGCAAAAGAACGCCCGCGGACGCTATCCCAAACTGTTCACCACGCCCAGCGCGATCGTGCTCCCCATCGTGGCCTGCACGCCTCTCGTGATCGTGCCGTTGAGCTACTGGATCGAAGGCGAGCATCCGACGAAACGTTCTCTCCTCGGAGGCGTGGTCGCCGTCGGCGGCGCCATCGCCCTGGCGCTGGCCCGCTAGGGTTCCCGACAGTCGGACGGTGGTGCTCTGCTGGCCAGCAGAGCACACAGTGGCGACAACGTCGCCTCGGTGACGAGCTTTGCGTCTCAGTGGTGCCGGAGGCACTGCGGTCGGACCGAATGCCGGGTCAGAGCTGCGGACCTTTCGGCGACTGCCGAAGGAAGGCGACCGCCAAAGCGCGAGTTTCCTTGTCCATGATCGGAGCGCATTGCACGACCTGACGGGCTGCCGAGCAACCCGATGGCAGCAGATCATCCGGTTTGTAGTCACGGGTCTCCATATCCGGCCCTTCAACGCGCAAAGAAAGCGCTTCCCGGGAGTTTTTCATAGGATCGCTAACAAAGAAGGCAACATGTCCGGATGGGTCCGTATAAACGATGGGGCGAATCCGAGTTTCAATATGCATGGGGTTGTTTTCCTTCGAATGACTCTATGATGAGTCTTTCTGATTCCTACGATTAGATAACCTGATCGCTATTCCTTGGGGTGAAAGCAGTTAATGCAAGTACTTAAGCAGTCTTTCTTATCACCGATCGGCGGAAATAGACAGACTGAATTCCTGATCCAAGATGCACGCCCGCAGCGATGGCCTCAGCCGGATTCATTCAGTTGTAGGAGACTGCTTGCAGGCGATGAGCGATGATCGTCGAAGGAAAATCGCCTGCAAGCAGGCTCCTACGTCGAACCACCAAACGGGTTTTAAGTATTACGAATGAACCATGCCTTTGTCTGGATGAGTCCGGCTCAATCCATCGAAGGACCCCATTCATGGGAGCGAACCTAAAGCCGGAGAAAAAGCCTATCGATTCCGCACTTTCAGCACCGAGCGCACGACAGACAGAAACTCATTTGTCTCGTAGGGCTTGGCGACCATTCCAAAAAAACCGTGTTCGCGGTAATTGGCCAGGATGGGATTGCTGGAATATCCGCTGGAGACGATAGCCTTCACACCAGGGTCAATCCTGCGCAGCTCCGCAAATGCATCCAGGCCGCCCATCCCCCCCGGCACGGTGAGGTCCATCACCACAAGGTTAAAAGGTCTCCCCTCTGAGAGAGCCCGAGCGTAGGCAGCCACCGCGCTCTCTCCATCCGATGTCTCTTCAACTTCCATCCCCCCCCGTTTCAGGAGTGCTGCGGCCGTCCGTCGTATGGACGGTTCATCGTCCATGAACAATACCCGGCCCGTAAGCCGCTCCGTGTCTCCCTTGTCGCCCGTTTCCTCGACCGGTCGCGCGTTCGGCATCGCAGGCAGCCAGATTTTGAAGACCGTGCCCTGGCCAAGTTCCGACTCAACCTCGATGTGGCCCTTGTGTTTCTTCACAATGGAATAAGCCATCGCCAGTCCGAGACCGCTCCCCTGGCATTTGGTCGAATAAAAGGGATCGAATATGCGCTCTTTGTCCTCCGGCTTGATTCCGATGCCGGAATCCTCGACTGAAATAAGCACATACAACCCGGGAGCGAGGGGCACACTCATTCCCTGGCGCACCTCAACATTGCGTCCGACGATGCGCAGTCTGCCACCTTCGGGCATCGCCTGGATGGAATTGATCACAAGATTCTGCACGACCTGCCCCACCTGACCTTTGTCCGCATTCACCGGCCAGAGATTGTCGGCAAGGTCGAACTCGCATCTCACACGCGAGCCATGGAGGGCGAAGCGTGCGACCTCTGCCACGACTTCCCTCAATTGCACGGCGGCACGCACGGGATCCCCTCCCTTGGCGAAGGTGAGCAATTGCTGCGTAAGGTCTCGGGCTCTGATCACCGCCTTTTGAGCCTCCACAAGGCTTTCCTGAACCGCTGGCAGAGACTCGGCATCAAGCCGCGCCAGGGTCATGTTTCCCATGATGGCAGTCAGGATGTTGTTGAAGTCATGGGCGATTCCCCCTGCGAGAATGCCGATGGATTCCATGCGCGATGCGCGCTGCAATTCCTCCTCCAAACGGTGCCTGTCGGTGATGTCACGCAAGACCAGAACCGTTCCTACAATAAGACTTCCCGAATCGCGCACCGAAGCGCAGCAACCTTCCACTCTGTGCGATTCTCCGTCGAGACTCTTCAACACCGTCTGGATCGGCAATTCCACGAGAATGCCTTCCTTAAGCACAGCAGTCGTCGGCGACTCAACCGGACCGCCCGTGACTCCGTTCTGCAGTAGCAGCAACTCCGTTAGGGGACGCCCCACCGCCTCCACAGCGTCGATTCCCAGCAAGGATGCGGCGGCGGGATTCAAAAACTGCACCAAGCCGGCCTTGTCGCTCGTTATCACGCCTTCGCCCATCGCCCGCAGGGTCACGCTCAGGCGCTCCTTCTCGGCGGCAAGCTCCAATTCGGCTTCGTGGCGCTGGGTGACGTCGATCACGACTCCGGAGAGGCTCCACTCATGATCGCTGATTTTCTGAATGCCCACGTCCTCGGCCAGCCAATGTATCTTGTCTTTCCCGAGAATTCGAAACTCCTGCTGGTAGCCGTCCAGATTATTGTCTAGCGCCGCACTGGAACGTTTGATGGTCTCCACGTGGTCGAGCGCATGATCGCGATCCCACATGCCGCCCAAATCGGCTGCGGTGGCCAGTTGGTACAGGGGACTGTCCAAGGACTGAGGTGGAACGCTCAGCTTCCAGTTATACTGCTCCTTGTCGCGCCACACTTTGGCCCACCAGAGCAGGATATTCGCACGTGCAAGAATCCGCCTCATCAGTTCCTGGTCGCCGCCGCGGACCACGCTCGTCCACTTTGCCGCAGTCACGTCGACCAGCACCAGTTCTACCCGCGACAGATCCTGCCGGCCGGAGCGCTCGGGCACAAAACAGCGCATAAGGCAGGCGCGCTCGCGACCATTGTCGTCGCGGTATTGCAGTTCCTCCTCCATCAGGCGCATTCCGGCCCACATATTGCGCATCTGCGTGCGAAAAATATTTCGGAACGGCATGAAGCTCTGCGTGGCGATCCTGGTCTGCAGTTCGGCGAGCGTCTTGCAGCCCATCGCGGCAATCGCCGCTTGATTGGCCGCCACCAGTCTTAGCAGGGACAGAAGTTTCCGCTCGAGTTCCGGGTGTTCGCGCAGGTGGATTACGAATTCGTCCACGCCTTGCCGCTTCAGCTTTTCGAAGATCGGCTCAAAGGCGGTGAAGTCCTCCACCAAAACCTGGGCCGGCATGTGCTCGAAATAGTCGTGGTAGGGTCCGTCCATCTCTCGTCTCCCGGTCGACACAGCTTGCATCGGAGCCTTGGACCGTCGTCGCAACCAGCCCCGGAGAC
>JBAZHQ010000191.1:5814-8200 GCA_041652235.1 Opitutaceae bacterium
CACGCCAGCTCCGCAGAGGGCATCAACAAAAAGAAACGCCACTGGAAACAACGGCATCTGAGAGGGAAGATACCATGCGAAAACAAGCGTCATTACAATGCCTTATGCCAAAAGGGGCGGCGTTCGCTGGATTCGCGGGCTAAACAGTCGGAAAGACTTCGGTCGCGGCCCTGCCGCTGCTCCATGGTTCAATTGAGGTTTTTAAGATTATAAGGTGATCGTGCAACGGAGGCAAGTTAGCGCCCCCTTTTTTCGATTCGCGAGAAAAGACGCTTCCTGCTGAATAGCAGGCGTCGTGCAACCTCCCGATTTCCAATCTGCGTTTTCTTCCTGCCCTGTTCCCCTCCCCCGCAAAACCGAAATCACCATCGGCCATGGCGGCGGCGGACAACTGACGCAGGATCTCATCGATCGCGTTTTTCGGCCCGCATTTTCCAATCCGGCGCTGGACGCGCAACACGACGGCGCCCTCCTAAAGGCAGGCACGGCGAGATTTGCCTTCACAACGGATTCACATGTGGTCAGCCCTCTTTTCTTTCCGGGAGGCGATATGGGGAAACTGGCCGTCAACGGCACCGTGAACGATCTGGCCATGTGCGGCGCGCGTCCTCTCTGGCTCAGCGCCGCGTTCATCCTCGAGGAGGGGCTCCCTATCGCCACGCTGGAGCGCATCGTTGCCTCCATGCGGGATGCCGCCGCCGCCGCAGGTGTAAGCATCGTCACCGGCGACACAAAAGTCGTCGAGCGCGGCAAGGGCGACTGCGTTTACGTGACCACTTCCGGCCTCGGCGTCATCGAACACGGGTTGACGGTCGCCCCCTCCAGCGTGCTCCCCGGCGATGCCATCCTCCTCAGCGGCGATATCGGCCGCCACGGTATGGCCATCATGGCGACGCGGGAGGGACTCTCCTTCGACAGTCCGATCGAAAGCGACTGCGCGCCGCTCGCCGGGGCCGTGAACGCCCTGCTCGATGCGGGAATCGCGCCTCACTGTCTGCGGGATCTCACTCGGGGCGGGCTCGCGACTGTGTTGGTTGAGATCGCGGAACAGGCCTCCGTTTCGATCGTTGCCGACGAGGCGAAAATACCGGTGAGTGAACCCGTTCACGGAGCCTGTGAAATTCTCGGGCTCGATCCACTCTACGTCGCCTGCGAAGGGCGCTTCGTCTGCATTCTGCCAGAACCCCAGGCTGCGCAGGCGCTGAATATCCTCGCCCGCAGCGCTCCCGGAGGCCCGCCCATGAGGATTGGCTTTGTGGAGGCGCAGCCAGCCCGGCGCGTGACACTGCGCAGCGTGATCGGCGTTGAACGCACCATCGAACGCCTGAGCGGAGAGCAACTGCCCCGGATCTGCTGATGGCAGTTTCACTGCCTTGATATCGGCGGTCGGCTTTCGGTAATCGGCGCTAGAAACCTCTGGCCGATTTTCGTAGCCAGGTTAAGGCCGACCTCCGACCTCCGACCTCCGACCTCCGATAGCCAAAAGCCGACAGCTATCTCCCCCTCCGGTAGCGATGATACGCAGCGCAGGCGCCTTCGCTCGATACCATCGGCGCGCCGAGGGGATGCTCGGGAGTGCAGCGGGTGCCGAACGCGGGGCAGTCGTGCGGTTTCTTCACGCCGCGCATGATCTGGCCGCTGATGCACTCGGTGGATGGCCGGGTTTCAGCATGTGCAAGACCGAATTTTCTCACGGCATCGTAACGGGCGAGATCTTCCCTGAGTTCAAGGCCGCTCTCGGGGATCTCGCCGATCCCGCGCCAATCTCGGGAAGACACCGCAAAGACCTGCTCCATGATTTTCCGCGCCTGGGGATTCCCCTCGGCCTTCACCGCTCGGGCATAGGCGTTCTCGACTTCGTGCCTGCCGCCTTCAAGCTGCTTCACACAGCGGAGGAGCCCCTCGAGAATATCCACGGGCTCAAATCCGGTGACGATAATCGGAACCTTGAAGTCGCGGGAGATCGGGTCGTACTCCGAGGTGCCCATGACGGTACAGACGTGCCCGGCGGCGAGAAATCCCTGAACCCGGTTGTCGGGAGAACTTAATAGGGCGCGCATCGCCGGAGGCACGAGCACTTGGGAGGAAAGGAGCGAGAAATTGGCGATATTCTCACGCTGGGCGCGAAGCACGGCCATCGCGTTGGCCGGTGCGGTGGTCTCGAAGCCCACTGCGAAAAACACGATTTCGCGGGTGGGGTTCTCGCGTGCGAGAACAACCGCATCCAGGGGGGAATACACAAGGCGCACGTCGCCGCCGCGCGCCTTGGCAGTCAGCAGATCGATGCCGTTGCCCGGGACTCTCAGCATGTCACCGAAACTGCAAAGGATGGTGCCGGGCCTCAAAGCAAGCGCTATCGCTTGGTCTATGATCCCTGCGGATGTCA
>JBAZHQ010000192.1:0-8117 GCA_041652235.1 Opitutaceae bacterium
CTTGACGCTGCGCGCATTATTCGGAACCTGTCCCTCCGTCATGAGCTATCAAGGAATCGGAACCAAAGCCCTTCACGCCGGCCAAAAGCCGGATCCCACAACCGGCTCGCGCGCCGTGCCGCTTTACCAGACGACGAGTTACGTCTTCCGCGACACCGAGCATGCCGCGAATCTTTTCGGCCTGAAGGAGCTGGGCAATATCTACACCCGGCTCATGAATCCGACGACCGATGTCTTCGAACAGCGCCTGGCCGTTCTCGAAGGAGGCAGCGCCGCTCTCGCCCACGCCTCCGGTCAAGCCGCCATCACCAATGCGATCCTCAACATCGCCGGTGCAGGCGACCATATCGTTTCCGTCGCCCAGCTCTATGGCGGCACGTATAACCTCTTCCATTACACGTTGGCCAAACTCGGCATCGAGGTGTCCTTTGTCGACGCCCTCGATCCCGATGCCTTCCGCCGTGCGCTGCGCCCCAACACCAAAGCCTTCTACGGCGAGGGACTCGGCAACCCCGCCCTCAATATCTTCCCCTTCGAGGAGGTCGGAAAGATCGCCCGCGAAGCAGGCGTGCCGCTCATCATCGACAACACCAGCCTTTCCCCCTACCTCAACCGCCCGATCGAATGGGGGGTCAATGTCGTAGTCCACTCCACGACCAAGTATATCGGCGGCCACGGCACTTCCATCGGAGGCATCGTCGTCGATGGGGGCAACTTCGACTGGGGCAACGGCAAGTTCCCCGGTTTCTCACAGCCGGACCCGAGCTACCACGGTCTTGTGCACTGGGACGCCTTCAAGGCTTTCCCGCCCGCCGGCGGCGCCAACATCGCCTATGCGATGAAAATGCGCCTGCAGCTCCTTCGCGACATCGGAGGATGCATTTCTCCCTTCAACTCCTTCCTGATGCTGCTGGGCCTCGAAACGCTTCACCTGCGCATGGCCCGCATCAGCGAAAACGCGCTGAAGACGGCGGAGCTTCTTTCAGCCCACCCGAAGGTTGCCTGGGTCAATTACCCGGGCCTCAAGTCCAGCCCTCACCACACCGCCGCCAAAAAGTACCTCTCCGGAGGCTTCGGCGGATTGGTCGGCTTTGGCGTCAAGGGCGGCTTCGAGGCGGGACGCACTTTCATCGAGTCTCTCAGTCTCTTCTCGCACCTCGCCAACATCGGCGACGCGAAATCCCTCGCCATCCACCCGGCCAGCACCACCCACAGTCAACTTTCACCCGAGGAATTGGTGGCGTCCGGCGTCTCCGCCGACTTCATCCGTCTCTCCATCGGCATCGAGGACTTCGTGGACATCCAAAAAGACCTCGAGCAGGCGCTGGCAAAGGCCTGAGCCGCGGAGGACGCGCCAGGGAACAGGAATATTGAATATAGGAGCTAGGAGTTAGAATATCCAGCGTCTCTGACCTAACTGCAAAGACAAGTCTTTCGATCATGACTTCGCAGGTCAGGGCTTTTAATTGTGTTTCAATCTAGCGGTTTTAAATACACTGGAATTATTCTAGATTCTAACTCCTAGCTTCTCTGTCTTTGCCTACCATCAACGGCCAGATCGTCTGGATCACCGGCGCATCCTCGGGCATCGGCGAGGAACTCGCTTATGCGTTTGCCCGCAAGGGTGCCCGGCTCGTCCTTTCTTCGCGGCGCGCCGACGAACTCGAGCGCGTGAGGCTAGCTTGCGAACGCCCCGGCGAGCACTGGATCGTCCCCCTGGATCTCGAGCGCGCCGACTTCTTCCCCGGCATCGTGGCCGGTGTAGTGGAAAAATGCGGACGCATCGACATTCTCGTGAACAACGGCGGGGTGAGCCAGCGCGGGCTCGCCGCCGACACGCCGTTGGATGTCGAGCGCCGGCTGATGGAGATCGATTACTTCGGCCCTGTCGCCCTCGCCAAGGCGGTGTTGCCTCACCTGCGCTCCCGCCGCGCCGGCCGGATCGTGGTCGTGAGCAGCGTCATGGGCTACGTGGGCACGCCTATGCGCTCCACCTACGCGGCTGCGAAGCACGCCCTTCACGGCTACTTCGACTCCCTGCGCTCCGAACTCCGGCATGAAGGCATCAAGGTAACGCTCGTCTGCCCCGGCTACGTGCGCACCGCCGTCTCGCAAAATGCGCTTACGGCCAACGGCACACCCCAGGGCCGCCAGGACAGGCCGCAAGGACGCGGGATCGACCCCCGGCGCTGCGCTGCCGCAATCCTCCGCGCCATCGAGCGCGATCGCGAAGAGATCGCAGTCGGAGGCTTCGAGGTCTATGGCATCCTCCTAAAGCGATTCTTCCCGCGCCTCTTCTCCCGTCTGGTGCGGAGAATGGATTTCGGGCAACATTAAGAGCGTAAGTGAATAAGAGCGTAAGCGAGGGTAAGCCCGGAGGGGTAATCTGATCGCCTTTCGGACGAGCCACGTCCGCCGACTTTCGGCTCCACTTACGCTCTTACACCCTTACGCTCTTATCACCTTACTCTCTTACCACCTTATGCTCTTAAAAAGATGGCTTCCATATCCACACGCAAAGGCGATGAAGGACTCACTGGCTTGCTCTACGGCCAGCGTGTGCCGAAGAATCACCCCCAGATCGAGGCCGTCGGCGCCTTCGATGAGTTGAATTCCGCCCTCGGTTTCGCCAAAGCCACCTGCCCCGATGCGGCACGCAAGGAGGAGATCGAGCGCATCCAGCAGGAACTCGTGTCGCTCATGGGCGAAATCGTCTGCGCCGAGAGCGATGCGGCGCGCCATGCCGGCTCCAAGTTTCGGAAGATCGACGAAGCCGCCCTCGCCCGCATCGACGAGGGAGTCGCGGCGCATGAGGCGCGCAACCTGCGCTTCGACGGCTGGGCCACGCCTGGGGCGAACCTCCATGCCTCGGCCCTCGACATGGCTCGTTCTATCTCCCGCCGTGCAGAACGTCATCTTACCGGCCTCGCCTCTCACGGACGGATCGTTCGTCCTGTCGTCCGTCAGTACGTCAACCGCCTCTGCGATCTTCTCTGGCTCATGGCCCGCGCTGCAGAGCAAGAAGCTGCGCCTTGATTCAGTTGCGCAGGGCTCAACGTACTCCGCGCACTGCGTAGAATTGCGTAAAACTTGCGCAAAAGATACCCATTCCAGGCTCGAAGGTTGACCCTTTGGCGGCTCTTGGATTTCGTTGTTATCTAGCCCTTTGTTTTAAGCCACCAGCTTCAAACCTGCTGCCACAACCTATGCATCCTTCACCTTGGATGAAACGTACTCTAGCCGGGGTATTTACCATCTGTGTTCTTCTCGCTGCGACAACTTGGGGACAAGGCATCACCACCTCTGCGTTGAACGGCTCCGTCACCACCAAAGAAGGCCAGCCCATCGCGGGGGCAACCGTGCGCGCCGTTCACACGCCCACCAACACTGTATTCACCGCCGTAACCACAAACACAGGACGCTTTGCCATCACTGGGCTTCCTGTGGGCGGACCCTATACGGTCGAGGCAAAATCGCCGTCCTACACCTTCAACACACTCGGCGACGTGCAGACCCAGCTGGGCGAAAGCACGGAAGTCCTCCTCGTGCCCGCGACCATCGGCGCGGAGGTCGTGCAGCTCGAGAAAGTCACCGCCTACGCGTCGGTGATCGACCTCGACTCCGGTTCGACCGGCGCAAGCTCCGCACTGAACAGCCGCCGCATCCTGGCACAGCCCACCGTCAACCGCTCCTTCTCCGATATGATGAAGACAAATCCTTTCGTCTCCATCAGAAAGGATCAGGCGGTGCAGGCGTTGGGAATGAGCAATCGCTACAACACCATCACCCTCGACGGCGCCAGGATCAACGACTCTTTCGGCATTAACTCATCCGGACTATTCTCCCTCAATAATCCCTTCTCGCTCGACGCAATCGAGCAGTTCAACATGTCGCTGACGCCTTATGATGTGAGCCAAAGCGGCTTTGCCGGCGTGGCATTGAACGTCGTCAGCAAGAGCGGCACCAACGAGTTTCACGGCACGCTCTACGATATCTTCACCGACTCCAACTGGGGCGGCAGGGACATCAGCGGCACCAGCCAGGGCAAACGCCCCTTCTCCAAGGAGAGGACTTATGGCGGCACTTTCGGCGGCCCGATTCTCAAGAACCGCCTGTTTTTCTTCCTGAGCTTCGAGAGGTACATCAAGGACTCGGCCCCGACCTCAGCCGCATTCACACCCAGTTCCACCTTCATCGACGCAGTGACGGCCCGCATCGCGCAGCTGCCCGGCGCCATCGATCTTGGCTCGTTCGGCGGCGCAAGCACTGCGCGCGAGTTCGATACGAAACGCATGGCAAAACTCGACTGGAATATCAATGAGAACCACCGCATGTCGCTCCGGTACAGCGACACCATCGGCGCCCGCCCAAATTTAGACAACTTCAACGCCACCAGCTTCAGCCAGCCCAGCACCATCACGGGCCAGCCCTCTTCGTTTGGCAATGGAACGACTTGTTTCGACTCGAATTTTTTCATGCTCGACGTCAAGGAACGGGTCTGGGCGACGCAGATCTTCAGCAACTGGACGCCGGAACTTAAAACACAGTTCAGCTACTCGAAAACACGGCAGGACTCCGTGCGCGACACACCGGTTAATTTCCCGGAGATACGCATCCTCAATGTTCCCGGGATCTCCGGCACCGGCGCGACGATCTCGACAAGCAATGCCATTCGCTTTGGCACCGAGATCAGCAGCATGGGCAATGAGCTCCATGCCAAAACCGATACTTTTTCGGGCTCCGCGGACTATTCGTGGGAAACGTTCACCTTCACCCTGGGCGCGGATCGTGAAGCCAGCGATTACCTGAACATCTACCGTCAAGGCTCCTACGGGGTCTTCGATTACTACAACCTGGCCGATTTCCAGAACGACAAACCCTTTGGATTTCTTCGCTCCGTGGTGCAAGCCGGGTTCCCCATCTCCGACCGGAGCAAGTTCGAACAAGTGGGCGTCTTCGGTCAGGTGAGATGGGAGCCGATCTCAAGGCTAAACCTTACGCTCGGCATGCGGGTGGATTACCTCGGCAGCCCGATCGCGCCCCCGGAGAACACGGCCTTCAAGACGGCTTTCGGACTGACCAACGCCGGCACAATCGACGGCACGAATGTGCCCGCTCCGCGCGTCAGCTTCAACTATGCCCTCGATCGGAAGCGCAATACCCAGATTCGCGGCGGCATCGGCGTCTTCCTGGGTCGCAATCCCTGGGTATGGAACTCAAACTCCTACAGCTACACCGGCTTGGGCCGGTATACCGTCCTCAAAACCGCAACGAGCCCCACGGCCACATCGACCTACGCCGGCCCCACCCTCACACAGTATCTGAACGGCACTTACAGCAATACCGACGCCGCCTACAGATTCGACGCGTCAAACCCGATCGGCGTGACATCGACAACAGGCACGTCTTCCACCATCAACCTGATCAAGCCGGGCATGAAGTTGCCGACGATCCAGCGCGGCAACATCGCCATCGACCGCAAGCTGCCATTCCTCGATGCCGTGCTCTCTTTGGAGTATATCACGACGGAACAGCTGACCGCGCTTTTCGTGGACAATATGAACCTGAAGCCCACCACGGTCGGAATCGACGGGCGCCAGCTCTTCGCCGGTTCCTCCGCCGCCGCTCCGCGCATCGCTGGTTTCGGCAACGTGATTCGCACCCGCGACATCCATGCGGGCAAATCCCAGTACGCATCGATCACGCTCGATCGCCCCTTCAAGAACGGCTGGGCCTACACCTTGTCCTATACGAGAGGACATGCCACCGAGGCGCAGACGCTGGTTGGCTCAACCGCCAACTCCCAGTGGCAATTCAACGCGGTGTTCAATCAGAACCAGGTCGAAGTCGCCCGCTCGGACTATGAGATTCGCGACCGCGTGCAGGCGTCGGTGAGCCGCGAGTTCCAGATCCGGGGCAACCTCGTCACCACGGTCTCGGTCTATTATGAAGGCCGCACCGGGATACCCTACAGCATGGTGTATTCGAGCGACCTGAACAAAGACGGCTTCATCGGAAACGACCTGGTGGCCGTTCCCAGCGGCCCCAACGACGCCCGCTTCGATTTCAGCGGCATGACGTCCGCCGAGCAGGCCGCATACTTCAACTACATCAATAACAGCGCTCTCGCGCGCTACACCGGCAGCTACGCCCCGCGCAACGCGCTCCTCACGCCCTGGCAGAATCGCCTCGACCTGCGCATCGTGCAGGAACTTCCCGCCTACAGGAACGTGAAGGTCGAGCTCTTTGCCGATTTCCTCAACTTCGGCCACTTCCTCTGCAAGGAACTCTTCAACTATTCCGAGCTTTTCAATCCGCTCTCAGGAGGCCAGGTCCGCCCATTCGGCGCGGCCACGTACACCTCCGCAGGTCTCATCAAGCCGACATTCAACGATTACACAGTCCCCTCAAGACCGACCCCCATCCTTTCGTACGACAGCACCACCGGTTCACTGCTCTTCGTCCCCTCGTTGGCGCAGCTCGTCAACACCCCCAACGAGAACCGCTGGAAGGTCCAGGCCGGCGTGAAGTTGAAGTTCTGATTTCTCGGATTCAGCTTTGATGGGCCGCCTTTTCATTCGACTCCTCATGCTTTGGCAGCTGGCGCGACTGAGATCTCCGGGTCCAGCTCCGGGTCAAATAACAGATCGATTATGAATGGATCGCAGGGAGCAGGGAGAAACTGAGGATCACGCAGGCAATCGGAAGTAACCCTGCCCGACCGAGACATACTTCTCCTTGCCTGCCTTGTATGTATAACGGCCCCTGCACACCTCCATGAAGGTCTTGTAGCATCCACTGACAATGCGATCGTGCAGTTCGATCATGAGTATTCCAGTGGAGCTCATCCAATATGGATTCTTGAGCAGATTATATTCCCCACCCTCGATATCCATCTTATATATCAGCACCTCGCTGAACCCATATTTCCGTAAGATGGCATCATACGTAATGGTTCCAACAGATTCGATGACATCAGCCGTGCGGCCCAGCGGCTGCTCAATCGTCGTAAACCCCCATTCGCCGGTGCCCCGGTTTCTTAAGACCGCGTTGTTTTCCGTATCCGATGACACCAACGCTGCCTTTTCGGCATGTATATTCGCTTTCCCCGCGATGTTTTGCTCCAGTATCGCGAAATTCTGGGAAGACGGTTCTATTGTTACAATAGTGGCATCGGGATAAAGCTCCGAAAGCGCCAGAGCGGCGGTGCCTATGTATCCGCCTGCGTCGATGATGAGGCCTTTCACGTTTTTATCATAGGCGCCAGCCAACGCTCTGAATTCTCCATCCAAGCAAGAATGCGCCACATAGAGATCAGGGCTGCCTGTGCGGATGACAATATTATGCCCCGACAGATTGATCCTGACTGGTATCTTGCGGTTGAGACACCACAAAAGAGCATATCTCAGCGTCACACACAGTCGATTATGCGCAGCAAGCACCCTGAACAGGTGCATATTTCTTTTTGTTTTGGTAAACACGGTCGATCCAGAAGGTTGTCACCCATAGCAGATAGTTGCGTCAAAAAGGAATAAAAAACGAAGAACGCTTTTAATGAGGGTGTGAGACAAATTTCTTCCGTTAGGCGGCGGCCTTGAGCGGGAGGACGTCGTTAGTGGCGGTGAGAGCATTGAGTCGGAATCGCCAGAATTGGTCAAGGCGTCGGCTGCGGTTAATGCAGCGGAGGGCCAGGATGTTCTCGGCGCCGGCTTCGGACCAGAGGCGCCTGCGCCTGATAGAGTGCGATCAGGTGTTGGACTTCCTGCTCTTGGGCGAGAAAACAGGGCGACGGCGGGGCTTTTTTTTTGCGTCCGCGAGACTTTGCCGGGTCTCGGTAATTACCAACTCGGCATACTGGGTCGTGAGATCCTGAAATTGCGCGTAGCCTGCGAGCGCGGCTTCGACTGCCGACCGCTGCTCGGCGGGAACATGCCGGGTGTGATTCTTGCCGTTCTCCCAGGCCTGCAACTTGTGATACGGCCCAGTTACGCCGGAGCGCTCCGGAGGAGAGTAGGCCGAGAGCTTGCCACGCTCCATGGCCGGAATGGCAGCGATCTGCCGCAGGATCTGTTGTTTGGCGAGTTGGCTCACAAAAGCCTTAAAAGGTATGCACAAAA
>JBAZHQ010000193.1:0-8086 GCA_041652235.1 Opitutaceae bacterium
TCGCCGACTTGGCAAAGCGTTATGCCGGATCGCTTGTGGAGCGATCCGGCTAAGGGAAAAGGAACCTGACTCCTACAGTTTTACCACTTCGGCGAGCTTCGTGACATCCTTGCCGCCGCCCATGGCGAAGTCGGGTTTTCCGCCGCCTTTTCCGCCGAGCTTGACGCACATCTCATTGATGATTTTTCCCGCCTGGAAACCGGCCTTGATGGCGGCAGGGGAGCAGAAGGCAACCACGGTGGCTTTGTCTCCGAAGGCAGCGCCAAGAACGATGACGCCCTCGCCGAGTTTCGATATCATTTGGCTGCCGAGCGCGCGGAGCGTCTCGGGAGATTCCGAGGAGACGACCCCCGACACGAATTTGAGGCCGTCCTTGACGGTCGCCCTGGCGATCAACTCATCGGTGACGCCCGCGGCGGCCTTTTGCTCGAAGGCCTTTAGCTTCTTCTCGAGCTCGGCTTTTTGAGCCAGAAGAGTGTCGAACTTTTTGACGACATCCTGGGTGCCTGCGTTGAGCTTGCCGGCGACAAACTTGAGGGCGTCCTCCTCTTCCTTCACTAGATCGTAGGCGAACTGTCCTGCAACGGCTTCGATGCGGCGCGTGCCGGCGGCGATGGCCATTTCCGCGACGATCTTAACGAGGCCGACTTCGCCCGTTGTGGTGACGTGCGTGCCGCCGCAGAGTTCGCGGCTGTAGCCGCCGATGTCCACGACGCGGACGATCTTTCCGTACTTCTCGCCGAAGAAGGCGAGGGTGCCCTCGGGCTTCGTGTCGAACTCGGTCTCGTAGGTCTCGACAAGCGCGTTATCGATGACCTTCTCATTTACCAAGTGCTCGATCTCGCGCAGTTGCTCAGGTTTTACCTGTTCGAAGTGGGTGAAATCGAAGCGAAGGCGCTCCTTTGTCTTCGAAGTGCCCGCTTGGCGGACGTGCGTGCCCAGGGTCTTTCGCAGAGCCCAATGGATCAGGTGCTCGGCGGTGTGATTGCGGGAAATGGCACGACGATTAAGAGGGGAGACTGCGAGTGTGGCCGCCTGCCCGATAAGATTCAGTTTGTCGGCATCGATAGCGCAGGCTGGGGAGAGGCGGTGAAGATAGCGGCCAGCCTTGTCCTTTACAGTGTAAATGACGGCAAAAGTCTGTCCTGAGATCTTGGCGGCGCCGTGATCGCCCGCCTGTCCGCCCATTTCCGCGTAGAAAGGAGTCTGGTCGAAGACGAGATACAGATCTTTCTCGGCTTTCACCACGTCGATGACTTTTGCCTCAGCGACGAGTTGGGAATAGCCGAGGAAGACGGTGGGTTTGTGTGTGACGACGGAGTCGTTTTCGGTGGCTGCCACGATGATATCCTTTTTTTGAGCGGCACGGGCGCGGGCGCGCTGTTTTTCCATTTCAATATTGAAACCTGCGACATCGATTTTGAAACCATGCTCCTGTGCGAGCAATTGTGTCATATCCAGTGGGAAACCATAAGTGTCATAGAGAACGAATGCCATCCCACCAGTGATCTCAGGAATCGGGATCCCAATTTTCTTAAAGAAATCTAAGTTGCATTCCTCCAAACGAATAAGGAGTGGAGGTTGTTTCGAATAGGGGAAGGCAGATTCGGTTTGTCCACTACCAATCCTCGTAACGGTGAGTGAGAATCGCTCTGTTAACCCAGCTAATATGGCAGCTCGAACAATGCCATTGAGGGCATATCCACCAAAACGATCTATACCTTCTTGCAGGGTTTTGCCGAAACTAGATTCCTCCGAGCGGATCACCCGGCGGATGATATCCTGCTGTTTTACGAGTTCCGGGAATACCGAGCCGAGTGATTCCACGACGGGTGCGACGAGCTGCTCGAAAAAACCCGTTTCGAGTCCGCGTTTCTTGCCGTAGAGAATGCCGCGGCGGAGGATGCGGCGGATGACGTAATTGCGCCCCTCGTTTCCGGGTAGGATGCCGTCGGCGATGGCGCAGGACAGAGTGCGGGAATGGTCGGCGAGAACGCGGAAGGCGATGTCGATGTTTTCCTGCTCCGAGAGACCTTCGCGTTTTGTCGGGACTGTTCCCTTGTAGGCGAGTCCGGAGAGCTCGGCCACCTTCTTGAAGACGGGGGCGAAGACATCGGCGTTGTAATTGGAGGGATCGGCGGAGAAATCCTTGAAGCCCTTTGTCGTGGCATAAATGCCGGCGACGCGCTCGAAGCCCATGCCCGTGTCGACGTGCTTGGCTGCGAGCGGGGTGAAGCTGCCGTCCGCGTTTGCGTTGAACTGGATGAAGACGTGATTCCAGATCTCGATGCAACGCGGCGAACCCTTGTTGACGAGTGCGCGGCCCGCCTGTGCGTCGTCCCCCGGGAGAAGATTGAAATGGATTTCCGAGCAGGGGCCGCAGGGGCCGGTGTCGCCCATCATCCAGAAATTGTCTTTTTTGTTGCCGAAGACGACATGCACGGCGGGATCGAGACCCTCGGCGCGAAAGATGGCCGCCCAAATATCGTAGGCTTCCTGATCGAAGGAGGAGGGGTCGCCCGCCTGGGGCTTGTAAACGGTGGCGAAGAGGCGCTTTGCCGGGATGCCCCATACCTTGGTGAGAAGCTCCCAGCCCCATTGCAGCGATTCCTTCTTGAAGTAATCGCCGAAGGACCAGTTGCCGAGCATCTCGAACATCGTGTGGTGATAGGTATCGAAGCCAACGTCCTCGAGATCGTTGTGCTTGCCGCCCGCACGGATGCACTTCTGCGTGTCTGCCGCACGGCGGTCGCTCGCCGGGATCACGCCCGCCCATTTGGAGACGTCGGGAGTCCTGTCGCCGAGGAAGATCGGCACAAACTGGTTCATGCCCGCGTTTGTGAAGAGCAATCCCGGCGAGTCGGGCAGCAGCGATGAGGACGGCACGAGGGTGTGCTGCTGCTTGTGGAAATAATCGAGGAAGGACTGGCGGATCTGGGCAGAGGTCATGGTGGGAAGAGAGTTCACCGCTGAGGCGCGGAGGGCGCGGAGATAGGTTCAGTAGAAGCGAAACGCCTGATGCCTTGGCGGAGTAATTGAACGTTAAAGTTGATTAGGAGAGCGACAGGCAGTTTGGACAACTTGAGATAAATGATGATTTGGGCTTCGTGGATCGGACTGAGTGCATCGCAGGCCTTCAATTCAATCAAAACCGTATTTTCGATCACGAGATCGAGCCGATATGCAAAATCGAGCTTTAGTTCCTTGTATGAGAGAGGAAGCGCTTTTTGCCGTTCGAACCGAAGGGCATTTCGGGAAAGCTCATAAGCAAGGCATTCCTCGTAGGCAGACTCAAGCAGTCCGGGACCGAGATTCTTATGAACCTCAATCGCCAAGCCGATTATCCGTTCTGTAAGTGCCTTTTGTTCCAGAATCATCTCAGCGTCCTCCGCGCCTCTGCGGTGATTATATCAGAGATTCGCGATGATGGCGTCGGTCATGGCTTTGGTGCCGACGGAGGGTTTGCCGCAGGAGATATCGCCAGTGCGGGTGCCGGAGGTGACGGCTTTCCTGACGGCGGCCTCGATGCGCGCGGCGGTCTTCTCAAGGCCGAAGCTATAGCGCAGCATGAGCGCAACGGAGAGCACCTGGGCGCAGGGATTGGCTATGCCCTTGCCTGCGATGTCGGGAGCGGTGCCGCCCGCGGGCTCGTAGAGGCCGAAGGGCAGGCCGAGGGAATTCTTGCCGGCACCCAGCGAGGCGGATGCAAGCATGCCGAGCGAGCCGCAGATGCAGGCAAGCTCGTCGCTGAGGACATCGCCAAACAAGTTTTCGGTCACGAAAACGTCGAACTGGGCGGGGGAACGCACGAGCTGCAAGGCGGCGTTGTCCACATACATGTGCGAGAGCTTGATTTCGGGCGCGTGCTTGGCGACATGCTCGGTCACCGTGCGGCGCCAGAGGACGGAGGTCTCAAGGATGTTGGCCTTGTCGATCGAGCAAAGCTTGTTTTTGCGGGCGCGTGCCGCGGCGATGGCAACGTCCGTGATGCGCTCAATCTCGCTCTTGCGGTACACCAGGGTGTCCACCGACTGCACGTCGCCATCGGGCAGCGTCGTTGTGCCGCTGGGCTGTCCGAAGTACAGGCCGCCGGTCAGTTCGCGGATGCAGACGATGTCGATGCCGTTGGGAATGCGCTCCGTCTTGATGGGCGAGGCATCGACGAGTTCGGGGTAGAGGATGCCGGGGCGGATGTTGGCAAACAGGGTGAAATGCTTTCGCAGGGGGAGGAGCGCGGCGCGCTCGGGCTGCTCCTTGGCAGGGAGTTGCTCCCATTTGGGGCCGCCGACAGAACCGAAGAGAATGGCATCGGACTCCTCGCACACCTTGATGGTGGAATCGGGCAGGGCCTTCCCCTGGTTATCGATGCCGGCACCGCCGACATCGACGATTCGATAGTCAAGCGCAAGGCCCTCCTGCCCGGCCACGTGCGCGAACACCCGCAGGGCCTCGGTCATGACCTCGGGCCCGATGTAGTCTCCGGGAAGAACGGCGAACTTCAGCTTCTGCATATAAAAGGATTATTTGTATGAGAGAGAAAGCCCGGAGGGGAAGGGGATTTTTAGCCCGGTTGCATCCGCTTTCTGCCCCTTCAGAGGGATACGGCGGGATTTTCGCATTTGCACAGAAACTGAAATCGGATCTCTTCGCGTTCGTGAATCTCCACCTTCTTCCCAGCGGCCCGATCCAGACCATTGGTTATCTGCTTACTGCTCCGGAGCGCGGCGAGGCGGTGCTAATCGATGCCCCCGGCGAGATTCTCAAGAAGATGGAGCCGATTCTGGCCAAGGAGAAATGCAGGCTGGTGGAACTTTGGATCACGCATGGCCATTGGGATCACACTCAGGGCGGCGCGGAGGTTGTGAAGGCCACAGGCGCCAAGGTTCGCGCCCATCCGGGGGACAAGCCGATGATCGAGACGCCCGAGATCATGAGACCCTACATGATTGAGGGAATGACGATCGAGCCGATTGTCGTGGATAACTGGGTACGGCAGGGAGATCGTTTCGGCGCCCTGGGGCAGCAGATAGAAGTGAGGCATGTACCCGGACATTGCCCGGGTAACGTCCTTTTCTATATTGAGGCCATGAAAGCCGCCTTTGTGGGCGATGCCCTTTTCAACGGTAGCGTGGGACGCACCGATCTTCCCGAAGGCAGTTTCGAGCAGCTCGAAGCGTCAATCAGGGAGCAGATCTATACCTTGCCGGATGAGACGATCGTTTATCCCGGTCACGGTCCCGACACCACCGTCGGCGACGAAAAGGCCGGCAATCCCTATGTGCAGGGATGATGCCGGGGGTGCAGTCCTGAGCGGCGATCGGAAGCTCGATTTTTGAAAAGCGGCGGAACCCCGGTATTTGGCGTGTTTTCGTCGTCTCGCCGTGGATTGCGTAGTCCCACTCACACAGGCTGCGTAGTATCGAGAGAGGAGTGAGCAGGCATTCCTTCTCCGAGTGAGAAGCAGGGGTTAGCGCCCAGGAAGCGCCTAGGGGATTCACCACTTTTTCACTAGGGGTTCCCGGTTTGACTTAGGGAGCTGAGCCTACGGCGTTCGGGTATCTCCGTCTCCATTGTTAGGAGCTAAATGCCATTTAGATAGGTTATCGCAGGATGAGATAATGTGGGTCTCGCCCGATACCTAAGTTTCGTTGAAAGGCCTACTGTGGTGCCATGAAAAGCGCCACTCGTTCCACTCTCCTGATCGCCCTTCTCCTCGGCCTTGTCTCTTTCAGTCAGGCTGCGACCAAGATGGTGGCTCCGGTGGCTCCCGTGACGCTCCGCGATGCGATGTCCGATGCGACAACCCTCGCCTCCCTGCATGCGAATGCCAAGGTCATGAAAATCTCCGGCACCTCGATGCATCCCTTCTTCGGAGACGGCACCCTTATCGTTGTGAAGCCGATCAGCGAGTCCAAGCTCCGCGTCGGCATGGTTGTCGTATATCGCAATCGCTTTGGTGAGACCGTTGCCCATCGCCTTGTCAGCCGTCAGAATGACAGTTGGATCGCCAAGGGCTACAACAACGCCGAAGTCGATAGCACGCCGGTGAATGGCAGCAATCTGGTGGGTGTCGTCTATGCGACTTTCCACACTGCGAGCAGCAACTCCGAAAGCCTGGCATCCCTCAATTCTTCCATCGACGTGGCCCTCGCCGCTTCCGCCAAGTAATTCGCCGATATCCACGACCGGAGCCGCCGCCGCCTTTCTCTCTCCTTTTCCTATCCCGCTCGGGACCGACTCAACTCAACCAGGAGGATCGACCATAGATTAAAGCCAATCCGTCAGATTGCTTTCTGCTAGCCCGCCCGGTGGATATTTCTCACTCTGGCGGGCATGTTTAATCCCGTAGAAAAGCTGAAGGAGTATATCCGTTTTCCCAGCGTATCGACCGATCCGAAATACAGGGACGGCATGCGTGGCGCGCAGGAGTTCGTCTCCGGTCTGCTCAGTTCGCTGGGCTTCGTTGTGGAAGTGGTGCAAACCTCCCTTCATCCCATCATCCTCGCACGCCGGGGCGGCCCGGCTGCGTGGTCCCAAGTTATTATCTACGGGCATTACGACGTGCAGCCGGTGGATCCGGTTGCCTTGTGGAAGTCGGAACCTTTCGTTCCTGTCGAACGCGCGGGGCGGCTCTATGGCCGTGGCGCTGCCGACAACAAGGGACCGCTCATGGTGCATATCGCCGCCGTCGGCCGTCTCCTTGAGAAGAACCCCGATCTCCCGCTTCGCATCACCTTCATGATCGAAGGCGAGGAGGAGGTGGGAAGTCCCAGCTTTCCTTCATTTCTCGAAGCGTATCATGGGGAATTGGGGAAGGCGGATTTCGTGTTTCTATCCGACACGGGAAGTCCCAGCGAAGATCGGATGGTTGTCACCTGCGGCCTGAGGGGGCTGATGCTTTTCGATCTTGAGATCACCTCGGCGAAGGGCGACCTGCATTCCGGACTCCATGGCGGAGTCTTCCGCAATCCCATACAGGCTCTCGCCGAGGTGTGCGCTTCGCTGCATTCTGCAGACGGTCGCGTGAACATCCCGGGATTCTATGACGATGTGCTCGAAGTGGAGCCATGGGAGAAGGAGGAACTCGCCAAACTCAACGTGAGTGAGGATCAATACCGGCAGTTTCTGGGGGTTCCCGCCTTCCATATGCCGCCCGGCTACAGTTCTTTTGAAGCGCTACGTTTCCTGCCCACGCTGGAATTCAACGGCATCTGCGGCGGATATCAGGGCGAGGGCACCAAGACGGTGATCCCCAGCAAGGCGATCGCAAAGATCAGTTGTCGTCTCGTTCCCGATCAAACGCCCGAAAAGATCCGTACTCTCGCATACAAGACTGTCAGGGAGCGGATGCCCAAGGACGTTACGTTCCGTATCGTCGATCAACATCAAGGCACGCCTTACATCGTCGTGCCCCCGGGACGCAGCAATACGCCAAAGAACCAGCCGGCGAGGCTTGCCAGAGCGTTCAAGGCGGTCGATTCCGCCGTTGCCGAAGTTTTTGGGAGTGCGCCGCTCTATCTTCGAGAGGGAGGCAGCGTGCCGATCATCGGCGATATCAAGCGGGCGCTGGGACTCGACTCGATCATGTTAGGTCTGTTCCTGCCTGAGGATAACATGCATGCCCCCAACGAGAGTTTCAGCCTGCGCATGATGCAGAGGGGAATAGAGGCCTCCGAAAAAATACTTGCTCAGATCGCGCGGGACGCCTGAGAACGGACGGTGCTGCTGCACACGGTGGCGGCCAAGCCGCCTCGGTCGGACCGTCGGACGGACAGGCAAGTCCTGCGCCTTTTCGTGGCAATCGACTCTGCGACATTCCGATCAGGTCTTGATCAGCTCCCGGATCGCCAATTCCGCATTGGCCCATTCTGCCCTCAGCTCGCTCAGCATGGCCCCGACATCTGCCAGCCCATGCTCTTTCGCGTGGTGCTCGAGGCGCTCTGCAACTCCCCTCAAAAGGGAGGCTCCCATGTTTGCCGAACTGCCTTTTATGCTATGGGCCGCGCGGATGAAGCGCGTCACGTCTCCGCTCTTGAGGCTGAGATCCAGCTCCGCGATCCGCTGGGGTGTATCATCGAGGAAGATA
>JBAZHQ010000194.1:0-8051 GCA_041652235.1 Opitutaceae bacterium
TCCTGACCGTTCGGCCTCTGGTGCAACTGAAATGTATCCACCGCCTCTACTGATCGAAACCACTATCCAAGGAACCGGATGCGTTAATTGCGCTCGTCCGGATCTGTGGGGGGTGTCGTCCAGTCAGACCATTGACTGGACGGCCCTATCCCGAAAAGTCCAAAACCCCTGTGATGAACTGCGAAGAAGCGAAGAACCCAAGAACAAGCCGGAATGATTGAGAGAGGTGACCCAATTTCTCTTCAATCCGATCTTCGATTCTTTGCTTCTTTGCAGTTCAACATGTCTCGTCGGGCTGGGGCGAGTCCCCGTTAGGAGTTAGGAGCCAGGAGTTAGAATGGGCGCGGGCTTCGCCACACGGGAAGCCACGCGCTATCGGCCTCCGGCTTCGTCCCCCTTGCTTATGCTATTCAGATCTTACGCTCTTGCTCCACTTACGCTCTTAAGATCCTATCTGGCATTTACAAAGGGATCTCTTGTAACAACCTCTGTTTGGCGGTCTTCCAATCGGCGGCGGCTTAGCTCGAGGAGGACCTCGTCAAGATCGCGCTCAACGACGTAGTGGATTTGCGCGTACTCACGCAGTTGGTTCCAATAATTATCGATATATTCCTTCTCAATACATCGCACTTGTTCGCGCGCTGTTTCGATCTGGGCAGTCAATGCCGCCGCACCTGTAGAAAGGAAGTCGCGCATGGAGCCCTCGACCTGTTGGGCCAAGGTGACAATCTCCGCATTGCTCATGCACATAAGCCTTTCGACAAAGATAGCCTGTGCATCAAAGCTGGGAGGAGCGATTCTGATTTTGGAGTAGATCGAATTTTCCCCGGCCCGTACCACTCTCTGATTGTCGATCTCCAACTCGAGAAACTGACAGTCCAAATTCGCCGCAACCTGGCGTAGGTCGTCGAAGACATATGCATTCGACGTTCTGGAAGTAGATGCGGCAGCCGATTTGATTAAGTTATGCAATTCCCGGGCAAAGGCCTTCACGAAATCCAGGCAACCGTTAATATGCATTACGTATTGGTCTAAAGCCTGATAGACATCTTTGCTTCGTCGAAACCCCGGGGACTCCCGCTGAATGTAGTCCTCTATCTTTGGCCTCAGTTTTGATCGTATCCAGAGTTCAAGTGCCTCGACCTTCGAAAGCTGTTTTTGGAGCGCTTCTCTCTCCTCTGAAGTATTTTGCAGTGCCTGACCGTATTCGCTCCGGGCTTTTGGTGTGGCGAGTATTCCAAAAGGAGGGCGCGTTTCCTGAACAGCCGCAGTTTTTGCTGCAACTTTGCGTATCTCCTCACTGATCGCCGAACGACTTAAACTCAAATAAGCCTCATCCCGTAGGAGATTTGGAATATCATCTGGGAGTGGCATAGGCGCAAACGACCGGATTATTCGAATGGAATAATAAGGAAGGTGGGAAGGAAATGAGAGACTTTATCTAGCACTCATCGTCTCCATCTTGATTTAATTTAGCTAAATGCACGTCCCTACCCTCTCTCCGAAATCGTGCGCCTTGGGCAGGTCATAAGTGTTATTGCCCCGAGCTATCATCGTCGGGACCAAACCTGCGTTTCCCGTCTCTCAGTCGAAAAGGCCGCGAATGCGCGATACTCCGGGGTTCTTGTCTGAGACGAAGACGACGTGGCAGGAAATGCGTTCCGCCGGGATCGAGTAGAGTCTTGCGATGGCGCGACGGTAGAGGAGCAGTTGCGCTGAAAAAAATGAAGGATCGCGCACGGAGCCGGTCTTGAAATCGACGATGCTCGCGCCCACAGCCGCACCGGTGTTGTCGCGTTCGAGGATGACGCGATCGGCCTGGCCGCTGATCCATTCCCCGCCGTCAACCACTTCGAAGGGCGCCTCAAGCAGCAGTTCGGAAGAGCGCGCCGGCTTCAGGAATAGTGGCAGGACTGCGCCCAGAAGAACTGTGCGCCGGACGGCAGCACGAGCGGACTCGCCGAGCCCTTCACAAGCCGCGTCGATGATCGCGTTGTCCTCCGCCGGGTTTCCCCGCAGCCAGGAGATGCGCGAAAGAGCCCGGTGCACGACGATGCCGAACTCGACGGCGCGGGCGTCGCCCGTTGGCCAAAGAGGAAGGCAGGCAGGAGTGTGCGAGGGATGATCCTTGTCGCTCGATGCTATTCCGTCCGAGGAAGGTGTCGTCGATCGCAACGCCGGTTCACGCCGCCGCGATGATTCCCTCACAAGAACCGGCTCCTCGTCCTTCTCCGGAGAATACGGAGCGGACTCGACGGTCTCGATCCAATTTCTATCGCCTGCCTCCCAAGCGCACGGGAACGACTTGCCTCCGATCTCGATCTGATGAGAGGCGGGGGTGAGCGCGGTTTCGAGAAGCTTTGGGAAATTGCGGGACTTTGAGTTTCCGCAGGGATGAGTGAGCACGTAGAGACCGCGCTTGGCGCGCGTCATCGCGACGTAGAGAAGGCACAACTGCTCGAAGGCCGCGTCTTCCTCGGCGCACGTGAGCTGTTCCGCAAGCACGGAGTCGGCGCCGGCGAAATCCTTGCGCGGCATCTGCAGCAGCCATTCGACCGATCCGTCCGCCGCGCGCTTCACGGCCATCCCGCGCCGTTTCTCCGTGAGCGAGTTTCCCTCCAGATCGGGCAGGATCACCACGTCCCAATCCAGGCCCTTCGATTTGTGGACGGTCATCACCGCCACCTGCCCGGGAACATCCGTCTCCCTGACGGTCAGGCTGTCCAGCTCCCGGAGCAAGGCATCGATGTCCAGCAACCCGCGCTCGTCGAAATCACGGGCGGCATCGCAACACTGGGAAAGGCGTTCCCGCGAGAACAGATCCTCGGGCACAAGATGCGGCGCCGCCAGTGCGTTCCATGCCTGCACGGCTCCCGCCATTCCTTTCGCCGCGATTTCCCTCCGTAAATAAAGGGATAGGGCCTCGGGCGAGGCAAAGCGCTTGCGCAGGTCTCCAGCAAGGGGAGTCATCAGCAGATGCGTCCATGCCAATTTGTCCGAGGGATGCGCCGCCAGGGACAGGAAGGATCGCAGACCCGCCGAAGCGGGGTTGTCGGAGCCCGGCCTCACCTCCGCGGCCAGCGAACAGGGGATTTCCGTGTTGGCGCGCAAAAAGTCCACGATCCCCTCCGCCTCCGCATTCGTCTGCGTGAGGATCGCCACCGACAAGCCGCGCCGAAGCGGGGTCAAGGTTTCGAGGAGATCCGCTAGCGCCTGCTTCCGTCCCTCGTCCTCCTTATCAACCAGCAGCCAGCAGGCATGCCCGTTCAACTCGCGCAAGGTCTCGGCGGTGTGATGCTCCGTCCACATCTTTCCCCAGCGCTCGGCCAGAGCCGGACCGGCTATTGACTCAACGACGATGGTCGAGCCAAAGACGCCGTTCACCATGTCGAGAACGGGCTTTGCGGAACGGTAACTCCGATCGAGCTTCCGGACGGAGATGGCCGCCGCATAGCGGTCGTGGATGCGGTCGAAGAGCTTGTCGTCGCTGCCGCGCCACATGTAGAGGCACTGCTTCGTGTCGCCGACGGCGAAGAAACTGCGCCGCCCTTCCGAATCCTGCAGCACTTCGTCGATCAGGCTCGCGATGGCCCGCCATTGGGTGTGGCTGGTGTCCTGGAATTCATCCAGCAGCCAATGATCGAAACAACTGTCGAGTCGGTAGTCCAATTGCAGGCGGAATTCAGGGTCCGCCATTCCCCGTCCGGCATTGGCATCGCCGCTCAGCAGCCTCGTCATGTCCTCGATCGTCAACTGGCCCATGCCTCGGACTTCATCGCGATAAATCGCCTCGAATAGGCGCACGAGCTGGAAGATCCCCTGCGTGGCTTCCAGGCGGGGCTGCAACTCGGTCGCCATGCAATACCGGGCCAAGCTGAGCGCGAGCTGGCATTCTACGGGGCCGAAGACCTGTTTCTTGCGTCCCGGGATTGTGGCGGACCCTGTCTTAAGCGCATCGATCGCGCCCAGGAACTTCACGGCGAACTTGCGCACGCTCGGCGGCATTTGAGCCGGAGGCTCCCATCGATCCAGATCCGCCAGGAAAAGCTCCCAGTCGGACCGTTGCGCATCGGTGAGCGTTCCCCAGGGAAGCGCGCGACGGAATCCCCGCACGATCTCGGCAAGGTCTACCTTGTCAAAAGTCCACGGGCATCCCTGCGGCCAGATCAGTCGCGGATCGCCCCAGCGCGCCGCTTCGGGTGCGTCGAAGAAAAGCGACTGGTGCTCGAGAATGTAGTCGTCCACGAGCTCCGACATGCGCTTTTCCTCGCGCCCCATGGTGGCCCGCTTGAAGGCATGCCAGAACTCCAGCATCGCGCCTTCCTCGTGTTCCTCGATCTGAAGCAGGCTGCGCTGCACCCGCAGGATCGCTTCGGCGCGCTGCTGGTCGCCGAGCATCGTCGGCGGAGCGCCCAGGCCCAGTTCGAAGGGGAACGAACGCACGATCCGCGCAAAGAAACTGTCGTAGGTGGAGAGATGCAGACGATGCATTCCATCCAGCAGCATCCGCAGAAGAGCCAGGCATCGGGCGGTGTCCGCCGGAAGCCCGATATCCTTGCCGAGCGCCGCCGCGGCCTTCTCATCTCCGGCTGCGCAGGCGAGGCGGTGAAAGATCTTCTCGAAGAACTCCGCCGCGGCCTTGCGGGTGAACGTGAGGGCGACGATGCGCTCGGGAGCCTCGGTCAGGAAAAGCAGGCGCAGGTAGCGGTTGGTGAGCTGGTAGGTTTTCCCCGTTCCGGCGCTGGCGCGAATGAGCTCATGGGGCACGTGGATCATGACATGCCTCCTGTTCCGGGCTCAAAGAGCCTGGCATCGACGTCGGCTTCGATTCCGTCGGGAAAGAGACGGGCGAGCTCATCGTTCCATCTTGCCCTCGGCGATGGCGGCCAGAAACGTCCCGAGGCAATCGCCTCGGAGACCGCGATGGCACAGTCCTGGGCATGCAGGAGATGCTCGGGGGACAGGCTCTCCCAAGTTCGCACCGCAGTGTCCTCCTTAGTGCGCGGCAGCACGAAATAGCCGGCTTTCGCCTTCACGCCTTGTTCGTCACGGAGCGCCAGCAGGTAGAGCGGCAACTGGAGGTCGATCCAGCGCCGCGTCTTGTCTTCATGCTCGAAGAGGGACGCTGGGAACACCCGGGATCTGTCCCGGGGACAGGCTGCCCAGTGGGCATCCTCGGGCGTTGTCCCAGCATCGCTCGTCTTGTAGTCGATCACCCGCCAGCTCCCGTCCTCGTGGCGGTCGATGCGGTCGATGACTCCGCCGAAGACGTGGCCCCGAATCTTCAGCGTCCAGGGCTTCTCCACATCGACGGTATGCCAGCCCTGCCGGCGTTGTTCGGCTTCCACCGCCGCAGCCGCCCTCAGTCGAGCCGCGGCGGCCTCGATCTGAATCCGGAGGGCAAAGGAGCTCAGGCGCCCGAGCTTTTCCGCCGCGATCTCCTGCAGGGTGACGGTGAGGTAGCCGGCGAGAGCGCCCTCATCGTTAATGGACTGCATGGTTGTGTCGCGGGCGAGGCGTTCCAGGGCCTTGTGGCACAAGTTGCCGAAATCGAGTGAATCGAGATCCCTTTTTTCTGCGTCCAGGGGTCTCAGGCGCAGTCCCTGCTCCAGGTAATAACGGAAGGGACAATCCAGGTAGCAGCGTATCGCGCTGGGCGACAGACTCCGAGGGCGTGGGAGAAGAGCCGAAGCGGCAGGAGCCTCCTCCGTCCCGAGAGGCGGCCCAAGCTTCCAGGCGATCGTGCGGCGCGGGGGCTGTTTTCTCTCGGGAAGCGGAGCGAAAAGCTCCTTCGCCCGGTCGATGAGCTCGTTGTCCTCGCAGGCAAAGAGGATCTTCGAGGGCTGGAGCGGATCGCCCTCGGTGGAAATCTTGGGCACGAGCAAATCCACACGCCCCCCCTGCCGCCTGGATCTCAGCGCCGCCTCAAAAAGCACGCGGTCGCGGGCAAGCCGGTCCTCGTTGGTTCGCATCCCCAGGGTTTTTCTTAGGGATTCCGGGATGAACCAGTCGCCTTGTACCGACTCCGGAACGACGCCTTCGTTGAGGCCCGCAATGAGCAGATGGGGCGAGTCGTCGAAGACGATCTCAAGCCAGCCCTCCAGATCCCAGGCGTTCTCCTCTTTCGCGGGATACATGATTTCCTGATTGAGCGCCTGGCGCAGGAAGATCGGCCACGCAGCCCGGGGCAGCGCCGCATGGCGGGATTCCACTTCGGCAAGCGAGGCGAGCAGTTGCCTGAGCTTGGCTCCAGCCTCGGATAACGGGGATGCGGCGGGATCGTCGCCGCGGATCTTCTGGCCGGAAAGCACCGCCGCCAGAAGTCCCGAGAGGGCCTGGCAGAAGGGTTCAGCGAGCAGCCGTTCCCTGGCGGCGCTCAACCATTCCAACGCGGCCAGCAGTCGCTCCGAGTTGTCCTTGCGGGCGAAATCCAGGCAGGAGGCCAGCGTGCCGGGCAGGTGCTCGGCAAGCAGCGCGTCGAATGCTGCGAGCAGGGAAGCGCCGCCGGTGCCAGAGACTCCACCGCCATCGGGCGCGCGGCCATCCTGTCTTTCCGCATCCTGCGGCAGCGTCAGCCCCGCCGCAAACGCCTCGAAAAAAGGGTCTCTCAGAATGATGGCCAATGTCTCCGGTCCCTCCGCCGTTGCGAGATCCGACAAGGATATCGCCAGCTTGGCGAGGGAAGCACGCGACAGCGGGATGCCGGCGGGATCGTGCGCGGCTAACCCGGCCTTTGCCATGGCTTGCGCCACGGAAGGAGTGAGACGCTGATCCGCCAGACAAATGCCCAGGGTGCGGGGGCTATCGGCATAGCATCCGGCCACCGAGCTTACCCGGTCGGCAAGCTCCCTGTGATCCTTGAGGATTCGCAGATCCACCTGGTCCTTCGGCAACGCGATCGTCCGATGCCTGACGCGCTCAAAGTCCGCCCTGCCCCACTCGTCATGCACTGCCTCCTGCGGATTTCCGTGCACGACGACATCGACGGGAAGCGCTTCGCTCCATCGTTCGAGAACCTTCAGCGCCAGCGGCGTGGGATCGAGCACGCCTGTGATAAGCACGCGGCTGATTTCCGACGGCGGCAGGCTTGAGGAAATCCGCGAGATTTTCGCCGCGCAGGGTTCCGCGAGTCCCCGCTCGCTCAAGTGCGCGGCCATCAGAACCTCCAGCGAGGCCAGGGCCGACCAGCGCTCCGGTTCCGCATCGGTCCTGGCGCTGCTCTCGGCAATACCCGCAAAGTCCAGCCCGTATTCATTCACTTCGCTCTGAAGACGCTGCAACTGCCACCCCAGGCCGAGCGCCCAATGCGCGTCCCTTCGCGGCGGATCGATGGGAAACAAGGGCCGGAATGATTCCATGTCGGCCGCCAGAAGAACGGCAGCCCAGGCGGCAACGACGTCCGCAGGCGATGCGACGGATTCCGCCTGCGCAGGATTCAAAAGCCAGTCAGGCGTCACGATTCTCGGGGCGAGCAACCCGGTGCCCGCCTCGCAGGCTCGCAGCGCCAGTGCCTCCCGCAGCATGCGCCCCGCCTGTCGCGTCGGCACGATGATGAACAGGCCCTCCATGTCCCAGGGCGCGGTCGTGCAGGGACGAGCCAGCATATCCGCCAACTGGGGCAGGAAGGGTTGGTCCCAGGAAAGATGAATGAGAGTGCGGGACATGGTGTCGGATTGCGGCTCTCCAGCAGCAGAAAGCAGCCGCACAAGCGGTGCAAGACCATGCGCGCCGATTCCAGCATAACCCAACGCTCACGTTATAACTCACGATGGCGCCCAAGGCGCGAACTGTTGCCGGAAGAACGCCGCTGAGAGTATGAACGCCTTAAAGCAACGTTGCGGCTCCCCACCTCAGCCCTCCTGCATGGCGTGTCAGATCAACCCATTCCCTTTGTCACGTATTACGTGACAAAGCTCTTCGGAAGGGCCAAACGTAATCGTTTGTCACGTAATACGTGAATGGCGCTTAAATTCAAAAGGAAGATCAGTAAGCATTAAGGGCACGGAAGTGCCGATACTGGTGGCGCGGCTTGGTCATGCGGGGGTAGTTTT